>JAEWJQ010000303.1 GCA_023386515.1 Pseudomonadota bacterium
CCTCATGACTCTCCCGGTCTATTTCGAGGAGATCCTGGTCGGCGACGTCCATGAGGATGCCGACGGACCGCGGTTCGTGTACGCTGCGTCGTGGGCGGAGGACCGACAGGCCTTCCCCATCTCGATCACCATGCCGCTCGCCGAGCGTGAGGTGGAACCCGGCCGGTTCCTGACCTGGGCCAGCAACTTGCTTCCCGAGGCGGAGCAGCTCGCCGTCATCTCCCGCCAACTCGGTGTCGCGCAGACCGACATCCTGGTCCTGCTGGATGCGATCGGCCGCGACACCGCCGGCGCGCTTTCCTTCGGTGCGCCGGGGCTGACCGGTACAGAGCGCTGGCAGCGGATCGAGACCGAGGACGATCTCGAACGCATCATCGAGGAGCTTCCCCGCAAGCCGTTCCTCGCTGGCGATGACGGTGTGTCGATGTCGCTGGCGGGCGTTCAGACCAAGCTGACCGTGGCCTGCGACGCCGACGGTCGGATCTGCATTCCGCTCGACGGGTCGCCCTCGACCCATATCCTGAAGCCCGACAGCGAACGTCTCCACGGCAGCGTCCAGAACGAGGCTTGGTGCCTGACGTTGGCCCGACATTGTGGGCTGACTGTGCCATCGGTTACGACCGGCGTGGCAGGAGGCAGGCGCTACTTCCTGATCCCGCGCTACGACCGCGTGCCAGACGGGGCGCAATGGCGTCGGCTGCATCAGGAGGACTTCTGCCAGGCGCTGGGTAAGCCACCTTCCGCCAAGTACGAGAGGAACAGGACGGGCGTCCGTGGCCCGACCGTCGCCGACATGATGAACCTCGTCCGGCGCCAAGCGCTCGGTCCCGATGCGCTGCGGCTGTTCGACGCCGTCGTCTTCAACGTGCTGGCATGTAACACCGATGCCCATGCCAAGAACTATTCGATCCTGGTCCCCGCAGGATCGCGGGTGCGGACCGCGCCGCTGTACGACGTGATGTGCGCGGAGGTATTCGATGGCGTCACCCGCAATCTCGCGCAGACGGTCGCGGACAAGAACCGCGGCGACTATCTGAAGCGCAGGCACTGGCTGCGGCTCGCCGCCGCTTGCGGCCTGGGCGCTGCGCCGACCATCCGCCGCGTTCGTGCGCTGGCGACCCGGGTACTGGCCAACGTCGACCGGGCGCGAGTGGATGTCGAAGCCATGCCCGCAGGCGGTGACGCCTCCCTGCCGATGATCGTCGATGCGGTGGCAGCGCGGTGCCGCGCGATCCTGACCGGTCTCGATGACATGGAAGGCGTGAAGTAGGCGCTTTTTGATGGCGCCACTGCCGTGGCGCGGTTGCTTAGGGCTCCGCCCTCGGCGCCCTTCGGATCACCTTCCGCCCAGCTTCCTCCACCCGCTGCGCGGGTTCCGTGCAGCCGGGTCCCCGCGAAGACGCCCCTCCGGTTGCACACCCGGTCTCGCCGACGGGCAGGGGTTGCAGCGCGAAAGCTGCTGAACCCCGTACCAAGGAAGGACCAAAACCATGACCGGCCATGCTCCCCGCAACATGATCTTCAACGGCGATTGCATCGACGTGATGCAGGCGTTCGATACCGGCAGCGTGGACTTCATCCTGACCGACCCGCCCTATGTCACCCGCTACCGTGACCGGCAGGGCCGTAGCGTCGCCAATGATGACAACGGGCGCTGGCTGAAGCCTGCCTTTGCCGAGATGCACCGTGTCGTGAAGGACGGCGGCTTTGCGGTCAGCTTCTACGGCTGGAACAAGGTGGACCTGTTCATGGAAGCCTGGCGCGCGGCCGGTTTCCGCATCGTCGGGCATCGGGTCTTCCGGAAGCAATATGCGTCGTCATCGCGGTTCCTGCGCTACGAGCACGAGCAGGCCTATCTGCTAGCCAAGGGTCATCCGCGGCGACCTGTGCGCACCATCCCGGACGTGATCGACTTTCCCTACAGCGGCAATCGGCTCCACCCGACGCAGAAGCCGGTGGAGGCGTTGCGTCCGCTGATAGAGGCTTTCAGCCGGCCGGGTGAGCTGGAGCTGGACCCGTTCAGCGGTTCGGGATCGACGCTGGCGGCAGCGCAGGCGCTGGGCCGTGACTGGGTCGGGATCGAACTGGACAACAGCCATTATTACACGGCCACCAGCCGGCTGGCGGAGCAGAGCCGCAGGGCAGCCGCATAGGCTGCTCCTGACTCAAGGACGCCGCCGCCGGTCTTCCCGGGGTCGGCATGGCCGCAGATCAAGCTGACCTGCGGTGCTGTGGCAGGCCAATCAAGTCTGCGAAGCGCCGGGTTTATCAGGGTCCGGACGCCGCAGCAGGTCAGCCGCTTCCATGTCGAGGACCTTTGCGAGCCGGTCCACCACGTCGATTCCGGCAGCGTAGATGCAGCGTTCCAGCGAGCTGATATAGGTACGATCGATCCCGGCCCGATGAGCCAGCTCCTCCTGCGACAGACCCCGCGCCCGCCGGTTCGTCCTTAAGTTGAGCGCCAGAAATCAATTGCCGATGAAACGTCGTTCACGAACCGCCTCATGCAGGCGCGCAGCACGCTCCGTGTTGATTCCGATGGTCTACACGGTGCGGGCGCCGCGGTGCTGGGCGATGCCGTTAGACAGGCACGCTATGTCCTGATCGGCGAGGATCATCTCTCCCGCGAAATTCCGCTGTTCACCACGGGCATCTGCCGGCTGATGGTACCTGACGGCCTCGATGCCTTCGCGGTCGAGGTCGGGCCCGAGGCGGCGCGTGTCGTCAACGGCGCGCTGCGGCGCGCCGACCGCCTTGACCGCGGTGCCGACTTCATGCGGTCGCATCCGGATGCGTTCGCGTTCCAGAACGGCCGCGACGAGAGCAACATGGCCGCCGCCTGCGCGCGCCTCGCCGGCCCGGATTTCGTGCTTTGGGGGCTCGATCAGGAGTTCTTTGGTGCCACCGGCTATCTGTTCGAACAGATGCTGTCCGCCCGGCCCGGCCCCCAAGCGAAAGCGGCGATCGAGCAATTGGCGAGGGAGGATCGCGCTGCCACGCAGAAGGCGCTCGGGTCTGGCTCACCGGGGGACCTGTTCCTCTATACCGTCAGCGATCACGCGTTGCATGATGCCGAGCTGGCGATCGCCCGCGATGGGGGGCAGCGCGCGCAGGAGCTGTTCGGAGCGTTGTTGGAAACGCGCGCGATCTATCTGGGCCAGAACACCGATGGCTTCGCCTCCAACGGTCGTCGCGCGCGGCTGATGAAGCGCACGCTCGTGCACTATCTGACCAAGCGGTCACACCCCGCACGTGTACTGTTCAAGTTCGGCGACGTGCATATGGCCAAGGGCGTCAACGGATTGGGACAGCGCGACATCGGCAATTTCGTCGCCGAGCGGGCCGAGGGCGAAGGTGCCGCGTCGCTCCATATCGCCGTCTACGGTGCCAGGGGCGTCCACGCGCTGTATGGCGGTGTCGGCCGCCAGGTGCGGCACGAACCGTTCGTCATGACCGACGACGCTGATTATGCCTGGCTGAAGGATGCAGTGCCACCGGCTGACGGACGGGGCCCGGACCAGAGCTGGACGGTGATCGATCTGCGCCCGCTGCGGGCCGATCCGCCGTCCGACACGAGCCCGGCGTGGCGCAACGTCATTCGCCGCTATGACCTCGTCGTGGTCGCACCCGAGCTGACGCCGTCCAGCCTTGTCGGCAGCCGCTAATGCCCGATGCCGTTTGGATGTTGACCGGTCCCACAAGGATCGAGTTTTGGGAAAGGCCGCGCGGTAGCTATTTAAGCAATCCGCCGTTTCGTTATCGGCGCCGATTGTGGAAATTGCGCCTATGGACAGTCCAGCGATGATCGAGGGCGGGTGTCTCTGTGGCGCTTGCCGCTACAGCACAAACGCTGCGCCGCTAAACGTGCGCGTTTGCCATTGTCATCGTTGCCAGAAGGCGACGGGTGCCGCCTTCTACGCGCGTGTCATGGTGCCCTTGGCTGGGCTGGCGATTGACGGCCCTGTTGGATGGGTGAGCGCCGACAGTGGCATACGTCGTGGCTTCTGCACGAATTGCGGAACGACGCTTTTCTCCGAACGCCGGAGCGCCGGCACCATAGGGTTGTCTATGGGAAGCCTCGACCGGCCCGAGTTGTTCGAGCCGACCGAGCATATCTGGACCTCCAGCAAACAGGCCTGGCTCACCCTCAACGACGGCAGGGCACAGTATCCTGAAGGACCGCCAGTGTAGAAAGCCGGCGTAACCTTCCCACAACCGAACGGCCAGCGGGACCGCTGGGGCATTCCCATGGGGATCGAATTTCGGGAAAGGTGGCGAGAGACGGCTATCGGGTGATTGACTTCGACATGCGGTAATTATGGATCGCGACGCCGCCTATGGTGAGGTCATTCCGACCATCGACGCTGAACCCACGACGCTCGAAGAGCCGGCGCGCGCCTTCACTGGCCTCTACGAAAAGCGTCTCGATCCCCGCATCCGTGGCAACGCTTTCCAAAGCGGCATAGATCGCAGAGCCGACGCCTGTGCCTACCAAGTCGGGGCGGCAGTAGAGATGATCGATATGCCCGTTGGCCTCAAGATCACCGTAGCCAATGACCGTGCCATCGTCGCCAACAGCGACCAAAGATGTTCGGCCAATTGCTTTCTCCACATAGCCTTTGGCATCTGGTTTGGAGGGACTCCAGGCGGCAACCTGCTTCGGCGAGTAATCGCTAATTGCGGCGTGGTGGACCGACATATGAAATAGGTCTGCGAGCGCGTCCGCGTCGCTCGGCTCAAACGCTCGGATCAACATGCGCCACTGATACGCTCAACGTGAAACTCAGCAAACGCCCCCTTCCTAAAAACGAACCTCTGACGAGAATACTAGGCCGCGGATCGCGCTGACGTACGCCTTCGGAGTCCACGTTCCCGATATCTGTTCCCGAATGCATTTCCCGAAACTGCCCCATGAAAAGGGAGAAACGGGGAAGGCGCCATCGGCCCGGTGAGCGGCTAAGGTCGACCACACCGCTACCGGTGACTCAGCCGCTACGACCCAGTTGCGGTCACCCACGGCCGGTTTTCACGTTCCCGACTTCTGCCATTCGTTCATGTCGACCTTCCGGCACCGTCAGCGCATGGCGCGGTGACCGGACGGTCGCAGTTGCTATCGGTGTGGCACTCCCGGAGACTGGATTGATGGTGCCAGCCGACCTCAAGCCAGCTGGAGCACTTCGTCAAATCTGCGCCAGGCCGCCGTCGGTAAACAGCTCGCTGCCCGTCATGAAGCTGCTGTCCGATGATGCCAGGAAGGCAGCAGCGGCCGCAACTTCTGACGGCTCGCCGACATGTCCGATTGGCGTCGTCGCCCCCATCTCGATCATGGCATCACGGCCAACGACCTCGGCGGCAAGCTCGGTCAAAGTCGGGCCCGGCGACAGGACGTTGACCCGGATACCCGTACCCCGCAAATCCTGCGCCCAGCTGCGCGCCAGGTTGCGGACTGCTGCCTTGGAGGCGCTATAGACGCTGAATGCCGGCGTCCCCATGACGCCTGTGGTCGAGCCGGTGAGGATGACCGAACCACCGCTCTCCATCAGCTTCAGGCCTTTTTGAACCGTGAAGATCGTGCCCTTCACATTGATGTCGAACGTCGCATCGACATGGTCGGGCGTGATCTCGGACAAGGGTGACAACGCCCCCGTGCCGGCATTGGCGAACAAAATGTCGAGCTTGCCGTGCTCCTGCTTCACCGTGCCGTACAGCCGGTCGAGATCGCCAGCATCGGTAACCGATCCCGGGACCGCCCGTGCATTGCCGCCGAGATCCGCCACCGCAGCTTCCAGCTTCTCCGCCCTGCGTCCGAAGAGGTACACGAACGCCCCTTCTGCGATGAATCGCTTCGCCGACGCCAAGCCAATCCCCGTGCCGCCCCCGGTTATGACAGCGATCTTGCCTTCCAGTCTTTTCATAAGTGCCTCCATTCATCGGTTGCACGCAGGTGGCTGGCCGCCTACCTCCAGACAAGTATGCACCTTTTGGTAAGTTCCTATAATGTCTGAAGTGCCACTGATCGACGATCCCGTCATCGCGCCCATCGCGCCTGCCTTCACCTGCGGGCTTGACGCCACGCTCAAGGTCAT
>JAEWJQ010000305.1 GCA_023386515.1 Pseudomonadota bacterium
CCCCCCCCCTTTTCGTATCAGCGCTGACGCAGTTCGACGATCAGCCCCGCGTCACCGCGCAGGACGGCGACGCCGTTCGGCGGGACGGCGATCGTCTGCCGCAACTCGACCGACCGCGTCCCGCCGCAGACATCGTCGCCGGACCGCACCCAGCGCACGGTCACCGCGATCCGCGACGCATTCGCCTCGTCGATGACCGGCGACAATTGCACGCTGATCTCGTTCTGGTCGTTGGACCACGGCCGGGGGCCGCATTGTTCGGGCAGCGGCTCCTGCACGCTCTGCCGCCAGACGCTGACACCGCGACTGGCGACCCAGAGCGCGCCGTCCCAGAGCGGCCGATTGCCCGCCCTCACCACCACGCCGATCCGGCTGCGCGTCGGCACGGCCATCATCGGCACGCTGGTGCGGTTCGACTGCCCCGGCGGCGGGCTGATCGGGGTTAGGTGGATCTGGGGCGGCGCGGGTGGCGCGGGTGGCGCCGGCAGCGGCGCAGTGACGGCGGCTTGCACTGCGGTGAGCATGACGATCATCGAAAAATCTCCCCTTCGATCACGATGATGGCCCGCCAATCTTTGCCGCGGTTTCAAGAAGAGCGGTTAATTGGCTGACGCGCGCAACACCGACAAAACATTGCCGGATGCGGCGAGCGGGCGATCAATGCCTGACAAGCGGCGCCCGACATGATTAAGGTCGCGGCATGGCAATTGGTCTCGACAATGAAGGTTTCTCGGACACACTGGTGATCCTGGGCGCAGCGGGGTTGGTGATCCCCGCCTTCGCGCGCTTCAAGGTCAGCCCGGTGATCGGCTTCATCCTGGTCGGCATATTGGTCGGGCCGGCGGGGCTCGGCAGCCTCGTGCCGCGAGCGCCCTGGCTCTATTACCTGACCATCTCCAACCCGGAATCGATTGAGCCGTTCGCCGAGCTCGGCATCGTCATGCTGTTGTTTTCGATCGGGCTGGAGCTGTCGTTCCGACGGCTCTGGTCGCTGCGCCGCCAGGTGTTCGGCACCGGCCCGGCGGAGCTGCTCGGCTCGGCGGCGCTGATCGGCGTGACGCTCCACCTGCTCGGCCAGCCCTGGGCGGGGGCGGCGGGGCTCGGCCTCGCGCTGGCGCTGTCGTCGACCGCGCTGGTGCTGCCGCTGGTCGGCACGACCAGTCCGGTCGGGCGCGGCGCCTTCTCGATGCTGCTGTTCGAGGATCTGGCGCTGGTGCCGATCATCTTCGCATTGGGCGCGATGGCACCGACCGCCAGCGAGGGCGGCTGGGTCGGCCTGGCGGGCGTGGCGCTGCGCGGCATGGGCACGGTAGCGGCGATCTACATCGGCGGTCGCATCTTCCTGCCCCGCCTGTTCGCGCAGGCCGCGCGGACCAAGAGCCCGGAACTGTTCCTCGCCGCCTCGCTGCTCGTCGTCATCGTCGCCAGCGTCGCGACCACCGCGGCCGGCCTGTCGCCGATCGTCGGCGCGCTGCTCGCAGGACTGCTGATCGCCGAGACCGAATATCATACCGAGGTCGAACTGGTCACCGCCCCGTTCAAGGGACTGGCGCTCGGCGTCTTCCTGATCACCGTCGGCATGAGCCTCGACCTCAGGCTGATCCTCGCCAATTGGCCGGGGCTGCTCGCCGCGGTGGTCGGCGTGGTGCTGGTCAAGTCGGTGGTCACCTATCTGCTGCTGCGCGTCGCCCAGTCGCGGCGCGGTCTGGCGGCGGAAACCGGCCTGCTGATGGGCAGCCCGTCCGAAACGACGCTGATCGTGCTCGCCACCGCGACCCAGGCGCAGCTGATCACCGCGTCCACCGCCGCCTTCTGGCAGACGGTGACCGCGATCGGGCTGACGATCACGCCGCTGCTCGCGCGCGCCGGTCAGGTGATCTCGCGGCGAATCGACGCACGGGCGCAGGACGCCCTGACACCGGAGCCGGACGGCACCGCCGCGGTGGTGATCGGCTTCGGCCGCGTCGGCCGGATGGTCGCGGACCTGCTGCGCGTCCACAACCAGCCGTTCGTCGCGGTCGAGGCGGACATCGATGCGGTCGGCGAGGCGCGCGAGGCGGGCTATCCCGTGGTGTTCGGTGACGTCGCCCGCGGCGAGCTGATCGAGCGGCTGGGCATCGCGCGGGCCCGCGCGCTGATCCTGACCATGGACGATCCGGTGCTGACGGTGCGGCTTACCCGGCGGATCCGCGCGCTGGCGCCGGACCTGCCGATCATCGCCCGCGCGCGCGATCCGGACCATGCCGCCGAACTCTATCGCGCCGGCGTCACCGATGCGGTGCCGGAGACGCTGGAAAGCTCATTGCAGCTTTCCGAGGCGGTCTTGGTCGATCTGGGCGTGGCGATGGGCCCGGTCATCGCCTCGATCCACGAGAAGCGCGACGAGCTGCGCCAGACGATCCGCCAGGCCGCCGCGCTCGACCGCGAACCGCGCATCCGCCGTGTCCGCCGGCTGAGCGAGGCGACGGGTCAGACGTAGAGGTCGACGACCTCCGCCCCCTCCGCCACGGCGGCGAGCAACAGGGTCCGGTGACAATGGCCAGGCTCGCGTTCGTAGCAGAGCAAGGCGCTCGGCATCTCGCCGGCAAGGTCGAGCATCGCCGCGGCTGCCGCCTGCGCCTCGGGTAGGTCGAGCTGTTCGTCATAGACCGCGCGCAACGTCGCGACATCGCCCTTCTTGGCCGCGTCCCGGCCGCGCTTCGGCGTACCCAGCGCCTTGAGGTGGACATAGTCGATCCCCGCCTCGCGCAGACTGCCGGCGAGCGGCGTCTTGGAGAAGCCGGGGCGGCGCGACGAGGGCAAGGCGCGGACATCGATGACGCGGCGCACGCCCGCGCCCGTCAGCGCGGCGAGGAAGTCGGCCATGGTCGCGCCTTCGTAGCCGATGGTGTAGATGGTCGTCATCGCGCCGATATAGGCACGGCCGTGCCATGCCGCTAAGGCCCGCGCTTTCCTCTCACCTACTCGGCACCACAGTCATGACTTCGCACCATATCCATATCGTCGGCGGCGGCCTCGCCGGATCCGAAGCCGCCTGGCAGCTCGCCGAGGCGGGTTTTCGCGTCAGGCTGTCGGAAATGCGGGGCAGCGGCGACGGGACGGCCGCGCATCAGACGGACCGCCTCGCCGAACTCGTCTGTTCGAACAGCTTCCGGTCCGACGATGCCGAATCCAATGCGGTCGGCCTGCTGCATCAGGAGATGCGCGCGATGGGATCGCTGATCATGGCGCAGGCGGACGCGCATCGCGTGCCCGCCGGGTCGGCGCTGGCCGTCGACCGCGAGGGATATTCCGCGGGCGTCACTGCCGCGCTGGCGCAACATCCCAACGTCACGTTGGTGCGCGAGCGCGTCGATACCCTGCCGGAAGGACCGGCGATCCTCGCTACCGGTCCCCTCACCGCGCCGGCGCTGGCCGAAGCGATCGGCGGCGCGACCGGGGCCGAGGCGCTCGCCTTCTTCGATGCGCTGGCGCCGATCGTCCATTTCGACACGATCGACATGGACATCGCGTGGAAGGCGTCGCGCTGGGACAAGGGCGAGGCCGATTACATCAACTGCCCGATGGACAAGGAGCAGTATCTCACCTTCCACGCCGCGCTGCTGGCGGGCGAGAAGACCGAGTTCAAGGAGTGGGAGAAGGACACGCCCTATTTCGACGGCTGCATGCCGGTCGAGGTGATGGCGGAGCGCGGCGTCGACACGCTGCGCTATGGCCCGATGAAGCCGGTCGGCCTCGACAATCCCCGCACCGGCCGCTGGCCCTATGCGGTGGTGCAGCTGCGCCAGGACAATGCGCAGGGCACGCTGTGGAACATCGTCGGCTTTCAGACCAAGCTGAAACATGCCGAACAGGTGCGGCTGTTCCGCACCATTCCGGGCCTGGAGAATGCGGAATTCGCCCGGCTGGGCGGGCTGCATCGCAACACCTTCATCCGCTCGCCGGACCTGCTCGACGCGACGCTGCGCCTGCGCAACCGCCCCAATCTGCGGTTCGCCGGGCAGATCACCGGCTGCGAGGGCTATATCGAAAGCGCGGCGATCGGCCTGCTCGCCGGGCGCTTCGCCGCCGCCGAGCTGGCCGGCCAGGCGCTCGCGCCGCCGCCGGTGGAGACCGCCTTGGGCGCGCTGCTGCATCATATCACCGGCGGGGCGGAAGCCGACACCTACCAGCCGATGAACGTCAATTTCGGGCTGATGCCGCCGATCGAAGGGCGGATCAAGAAGGCCGACCGCAAGAAGATGTACACCGCGCGGGCGCGAACCGCCTTCGGCGACTGGCTCAGCTCTCTTCCGTCTCGGCCGGCGCCGTCGACGGACGCTCCGCCGGTGGACATTTCGCGCGCGATGGCGACTTCCGCTTGACCGCGGTGGTGGCGAATTCCGCCGGGTCCATCGCGCCCGAATGATCGCGATCGGCGGCGGCGAACTTGGCCGTCGCCTTGATCGCCCATTCGTCGAACGACAGCCGACCGTCGCCATTGACGTCTAGCTTGGCAAAAGCCTTGCGGCGGGCGGCGAGATATTCGTCGCGCGTCACCTTGCCGTCGCGATCCTTGTCGTACCGGGCGAAGCGCTTTTCCTCGCGCGTCGCCGCCGTCGCTTCCGGCACGACGCCCTCGTCCTTGGCAGCCGCCGGGGTGGCGGCCTGTGGGGCCGCGGGCGCTGCGGGCAACAGCGGCTGCGGCGTGCCGCCGCCGTGCATCAACAGCCAGGCCGCCACCGCCGCGGCAGCGATCGCCGCGCCCCCCGTCAGATATCGCCACATGATCCGCCCTCCGGTCGCCCCGAAATCTAGCGCGCCGGAGGCAGCGAGCAACGCCTATCGACCGGTCATCCGAAAGCGCGCCACGATCAGCGACTTGGCCAACGGCGACCGATCGCCGAGCGCCAGCCGGGCGAGCACGGCAAGGATTCCGATCGCGCGGGCAGCGTCCCACCGATTCGCGAAGGCGCGTTGCAGCACGCCGCTGGCATGCCGACGGATCGCCCCGGCTAGCGCGGCATCGCTGCTGTGCGACGCGAGATCCGCGAGGGCCCACCCCTGCCCGGCCGTACGCAATGCTGCGACATCGGCCCCAAGGACGCGGCCGGCCAGCGCAAACAGGCCGCCGCCCCGCGCCTCCGCATAGGCATCGAAACCAGCCGGTTCGTCCGGCATCGCTTCGAGCAGCATCTCCCAGCCCTCAACCAGCAGCGCCAGTTCGGCGCCCGCGACTCCGCGCGGCAGGACCTCGCCGGCCAATGCCTGCAACAGCGGTTCGGCGGGGGGCGGACCTCGGTCGAGTTGGTTGAGGGCGTCGTGCCACCACGTCAGCCGCATCTGGCCGATCATCGGATCGCGCGCCGTCCGCACGATCGCGCCGAACCGCTGGTCGAGCGCGAGCAACGCCACCAAGGCGTCGCGATCCGCCGGCGCGGCGCTGGCGACGGCGATCTGGCGATCCGGGGTCAAATCCTCGGCGAAGGTCTTCATCGCCCTGTCCTACCGTCGCGGCGCCGAAGCGTCGCCCCACTTTCGCCGGCACCTCGCCTGTTCGACCTACGGCGGACGAG
>JAEWJQ010000327.1 GCA_023386515.1 Pseudomonadota bacterium
TCATGTTCGACCGCACCTATTACGCCACGCATCCCGACATGATGGAGTGCGTCTCCAATGACGAGCTGCGCGACCGCTATCTGATCCAGAACCTGTTCCGCGAGGGCGAGTGCGTGCTCGTCTACACCCACGCCGAGCGGTTCGTGATCGGCGGAGTCGCGGTGGCGGGCGGTTCGGTCAAGCTGCCCGATCAGACCGAGCCCAAGTCGGCCGCCGGCCACCCCTTTCTCGAGCGCCGCGAGCTGGCGATCGTCAACGTCGGCAAGGTCGAGGGCGTCGTCACCGTTGACGGCGAGAGCTTCACGCTCGGCAACAAGGATTGCCTGTACGTCACGATGGGCGCCAAGGACGTGCAATTCTCCGGCGAGGGCGCACGCTTCTACCTTGCTTCCTGCCCGGCGCATAAGGCGTTCCAGACCCGCCTGCTCGGCATCGCCGACGCCAATGCGCTGGAGCGCGGGTCGCTAGAGGAATCGAACGAGCGGACGATCTTCCAGCTCGTCATCCCCGGTGTCTGCGACAGCGCGCAGCTGGTCATGGGCCTGACCGTGCTGAAGCCGGGCAGCGTCTGGAACACGATGCCGCCGCACATCCACGAGCGCCGCAGCGAGATCTATTTCTACTTCGAGCTCGACAATCTCGACACCGACCGCGTCATGCATTTCATGGGCGAAGGCGAGGCGACCCGCCACATCGTCATGCAGAATGAGGAAGCGGTGATCAGCCCGCCCTGGTCGATCCACATGGGCGCGGGGACCAAATCCTATGCCTTCATCTGGGCGATGGCGGGCGAGAACCAGGACTATACCGACATGAACGTGCTGGACATCTGCCAGCTCGCGTAATCCCACTTCCTCCCGCGTGCGGGAGGGCGTTCGGCGGCCGTCATGCTCCGACTCATATGCCCTCCCCCAACCCCTCCCGCCGGCGGAGGGGAATTTGGAGCTGATATGACCAACCCCTTCGATCTCACCGGCCGCGTCGCGGTCGTCACCGGCGCCAACACCGGGATCGGCCAGGCGATCGCTCTGGCCCTCGCCGCGGCAGGCGCGGACGTCGCCTGTGTCGGCCGCACCCCGGCGGAAGAGACGGTGGCCAAGGCCCGCGCGCTCGGCCGCCGCGCCGAGATCGTCTCCGCCGACCTGTCGACGATCGAGCCGGTCCAGCGCGTCGTCGACGAGACGGTCGACACGCTCGGCGGGCTCGACATCCTGGTCAACAATGCCGGCATCATCCGCCGCGCCGATGCGGTCGACTTCAGCGAAGCCGATTGGGATGCGGTGGTCGACACCAACCTGAAATCAGTGTTCTTCCTGTCCCAGGCGGCCGGGCGGCACATGATCGGCCAGGGCAAGGGGCGGATCATCAACATCGCCTCGATGCTGACCTTCCAGGGCGGCATCCGCGTGCCGAGCTATACCGCGTCGAAGAGCGGCATCGGTGGCCTGACCAAACTGCTCGCCAATGAATGGGCGGCCAAGGGGATCAGCGTCAACGCGATCGCGCCGGGCTACATTGCCACCAACAACACCGCGGCACTGCAGGCCGATGAGGCGCGCAACCGCTCGATCATGGAGCGGATCCCGGCCGGCCGCTGGGGCGATCCGGCCGATCTGGGTGGCGCCGCCGTGTTCCTGGCGAGCGATGCGGCGACCTATGTCAACGGGCATATCCTGGCGGTCGACGGCGGCTGGCTGGCGCGCTGAGCCCAAGAGAGCGCGCAGCAGGGGCGAGGGAGGGAGTAGCATGGGCAAGTTGCTGGCATTCGGCGAGATCATGCTGCGCTTGTCGCCGCCGGGGCGTGAACTGCTGCTCCAGAGCCCGCGCTTCGACGTCTGGGTCGCAGGCGCCGAGGCGAACGTCGTCACGGCCCTCGCCAAGCTGGGCCACGACGTCGGCATCGCGACGCGGCTGCCCGACAACGACCTCGGTCGCAGCGCGCTGGCGACGCTGCGCGGGCATGGTGTCGACACTTCCGCCATCCAGTTCGGCGGCGAGCGGATGGGCCTGTATTTCGTCACATCCGGCGCCGGGATGCGCGCGACCGAAGTGATCTACGATCGCGCCTGGTCGTCCTTCGCCGAGGCGCCGGCCGAGGCGTGGGACTGGAATGCGTTGCTGGCCGGCGTTGACCGGCTGCACCTGTCCGGCATCACCCCCGCCCTTGGCCCCGTGCCCGCCGAGAGCGCCATCGCCGCCGCCGAAGCCGCCAGCGCGCGCGGCATCCCCGTGTCGTTCGACGGCAACTGGCGCGGCAAATTGTGGGAGCGGTGGGAGTCCGATCCGCGCGGCATCCTGACCCGCCTCGTCGCGCACGCCGATCTGATGTTCGGCAATCACCGCGACATCGCCCTGCTGCTCGGCCGGGACTTCTCCGGCGAGGGCGAGGATCGCCGGCGCGAGGCGTGCGACGCCGCCTTCGCCGCTTTCCCTAAACTCCAGACGATCGCCTCCACCGCGCGGCATGTCGAACATGTCGACCTCAACCGCCTGTCGGCACGGATCGACACGCGCGACGCGCATGCACAGACCGAGGAAGTGGTGCTGGCCGGCATCGTCGACCGGATCGGCGGCGGCGACGCCTTTGCGGCCGGTGTGCTGCACGGTCTGCGCAGTGGCGGCGACATCGCCCAGGCGGCGGCGACGGGTCTGGCGCTGACCGCGCTCAAACATTCGCTACCCGGTGACGCGGCACTGTTCCGACAGGCGGATATCGACGCCTATCTTGCGGGGGGCCTCGATGTCCGCCGCTGAGGGCTGGACGCGCCGTGGCGCGCTCGGTGCCGGCGCCGCGC
>JAEWJQ010000340.1 GCA_023386515.1 Pseudomonadota bacterium
CGGCTCGGACACCTCCTCGATCAGCAGGACATGAGCGGTCAGGGCGGGCAGCCACGGCGTGCCGATCAGCGCGCCCAGGATCGACAGGTTGAACGCCGCCGCCGGACGGCCGTCCAGCCCCGGTTCCAGGCCGCTGCGGTCGCCCCGCGCCAGCCAGCCGAGCGAGCGCGCGATCGTCGCGTCGCCGCCCTGCCGCCGGATGTCGCTCGCCATCGGCCCGTGCACCGGCCGACCGATCCGCCGCGCGTACAGCGCGCCGAGCAGGAAGCCCATGTCGGAATAGCCGCAATAGCTCTTGTGCCGCGCCGCCGGCCCGAGCCGCGGCATGACCAGCGGCAGGATGCGGTTGGAGCCGTAGCCGCCGCGCAGGAACCAGATCGCGTCGAAGCCGGGATCGTTGGCGAATTCGAGGAAGGCGTCGGCACGGCGGTGGTCGGACCCGGCGAAATGACCGTCCTGCTCCCAGCATTGCGGATGGACGACGAGGTCGACCTCCGGATAGGCGAGCGCAGCGAAGGCGAGCGCAGGCGCCTCCGCCTCCCGGTTACCGACGCTCGCCGGGGCGACCACTCCGATCCGCATGTCTTCCCGCGCCTTCTTGCCCCTGCCGAGCCGTGCGGATAGCGCGGGGGGATGGCGAACGGCAACATCGACGGACCGCTCAGCGGCCAACGCTTCTTCCTGGTGGGCATCGGCGGATCGGGGATGATGCCGCTGGCGACGATCCTGGCGGGGCGCGGCGCCACCGTCGAAGGCTCCGACCGCGGGCTCGACCAGGGG
Source organism: Pseudomonadota bacterium (assembly GCA_023386515.1). The sequence continues at coordinate 781 of JAEWJQ010000340.1, forward strand.
CGCGTGCCGGCCAAGTTCGCGGCGCTGGAGGCGCTGGGCGTGCGGCTGTTCCCGCAGGACGGCAGCGGCGTCGTCGCGGCGGAACAGATCGTCGTCGCCTCTGCCGCGGTCGAGGACAGCGTCGCCGACATCGTCGCCGCGACCCGGCTGGGTGCCAGGCGGATGACCCGCGCGCAGCTGCTGAGCGAGCTGTTCAACGCCAGCGCCCTGCGCATCGGCGTCGCCGGCACCAGCGGCAAATCGACCGTCACCGGCATGATCGGCTGGATCCTCCACGCCACCGGCCGCGACCCGACGGTGATGAACGGCGCGGTGATGACCAACTTCGCCAGACCCGACGCCCCCTTCGCCAGCGCGCTGGTGGGTGCCTATGACAAGGAGGGGGGCGACGCCTTCGTCAGCGAGGTGGACGAGAGCGACGGGTCTATCGCCTTCTACCGGCCGAGCATCGCGGTGCTCAACAACGTCAGCCTCGACCACAAGGGGCTGGACGAGCTGCGCCAGCTGTTCGGCGACTTTGCCCGGCGCTCGATGACGACCGTGATCAACGTCGGCGACGAGGAGGCAGCAGCCCTTGCCGCCCAATTGCCGCGGGAAACGCTGTTCACCTTCGCCGTCGACGGCCCGGCCGACATGACCGCCGAGGCGCTGGCCCTGGAGCCCTTCGCCATCGCCTTTGACCTCGTGATGGGCGGGGAGCGGCGCCGCGTGCGGCTGGCGGTGCCGGGGCGGCACAATGTCGCCAACGCGCTCGCCGCAATCGGGGCCACGATGGCCGCGGGTGTCGATCGCGACGAGGCCGTGCGGGCGATCGAGGGGTTCACCGGATTGAAGCGCCGGTTCGAGAAGGTGGGAGAAGCGGCAGGCGTCACCGTGATCGACGACTTCGGCCACAACCCGGACAAGATCGCCGCGACGCTCGACACGCTCCACGCCTTTCCCGGCCGGCTGCTGATCCTGTTCCAGCCGCACGGCTATGGCCCGCTCAAGGTGATGCGGCGCGAGCTGGTCGAGAGCCTGGCGGCACGGCTGGCGCCGGACGACCTGCTGGTGCTGCCCGACCCGGTCTATCTCGGCGGCACCGTCGCGCGCGAGGTGACCAGCACCGACATAGTTGACGATCTTCGCGCACAGGATCGCGACGCGCGCCATGTCGCCGATCGCGCCGAGGCGGCGGCGACGCTGGTGGCGGAGGCGCGGCCCGGCGACCGGATCGTGGTGATGGGCGCGCGCGACGACACGCTCAGCCTGCTCGCCCGCGACATGGTGGAAAGTCTCCGCGCCAAAACGTAAAGCCCGCTTGACGTAAAGCCTGCTTTCCATGTAAAGCCTCCTTCACACCGAGTCGAAGGAGGTCCGTCATGTTTTCCATCAAGCGCGGCGAGAAGATGAACCCCGCGCAGCGTCGCTACTTGCGCCGGTTCTTCCCGGCGATGGGCACCTATGTGGTCGTGCTGTTCGCCTGCACCTGGCTCTATCGCGACCTGAAGCCGACCGGCGCGCTGCTGGTCCTGCTCTCCGTCCTGCCGGCGCTGCCGATCGTCGCGGCGATCCTCGTCATGGGCGCCTATCTGATCGAAGAGCGCGACGAGTTCATCCGCAGCCGGCTGGTCGCCTCGATGGTCGGCGGCCTGGGCATCATGCTCGCCATCACCACCGTCTGGGGCTTCCTGGAGAACGGCGGCGCGGTCGCGCATTTCCCGACCTATCTGACCTTCCCCTTGTGGTGCGCCTGCTTCGGCCTGTGGCAATGCGTCACCGGCCTGCGCGACCGTGCGACGGGGGGCGAGGCATGAACAACCGCCTGCGCGTGCTGCGCGCCGAGCGGGGCTGGTCGCAGCAGGATCTGGCCGAGCGGCTGGAGGTCAGCCGCCAAAGCGTCAATGCGATCGAGACCGGTCGCTACGACCCCTCGCTCCCCCTCGCCTTCAAGATCGCCGAACTGTTCGGCCTCGCCATCGAAAACGTCTTCGTCAGCCCGTCCAAGGAGAGTGAATCATGATCTCGCATCTGCCGCTTCGCATCGCCGCCTCGCTGTTGACGCTGGGTGTCGTGCTCCATCCCGCCGCCGGCCATTGTCAGACCGCGGCGACCGCCGACGGGGCGACCCGCCTGCCGCACATCTCCGTCCGATCGGTCGGCACGGGCAGCCCCGTCGTGCTGATCCCCGGCCTGTCCTCGCCCGCGGCGGTGTGGGACGCCAGCGTCGCACAACTCGCGCCGCACCACCGCGTCATCACCGTGCAGGTCAACGGCTTCGCCGGCGACGCGCCCGGCGCGAACTTGTCGCCCGGCATCCTGGCCGGCGTCGTCGCCGACCTGCACGGCTATCTCGCGGCGCAGAAGCT
>JAEWJQ010000357.1 GCA_023386515.1 Pseudomonadota bacterium
TCGGTGGAACAACGCGATGACCCGGGCCTGCGCGGCAGGCCGGGCGCGGTCGGCGGATCGCGGGCTCGGGGGGTGGTCGCCGCGGCAAGTTACGAAGCGCGGGTGTTCGGCGTGCGATCGGCGATGCCGTCGGCCACCGCGGTGCGACGCTGCCCCGATCTCGTCTTCGTAAAGCCGCGGTTCGAAGTCTATCGCGCGGTATCGCTGCAAATCCGGGCGATCTTCGCCGACTATACCGACCTGATCGAGCCGCTGTCGCTGGACGAGGCCTATCTCGACGTCACCGATGACCGGCTGGGCCGCGGTACCGCGCGTGCGATTGCCGAGGAGATCCGCGCACGCATCCGCGCCGACACCGGGCTAACGGCCTCGGCCGGGGTCAGCTACAACAAGTTCATCGCCAAGCTCGCATCCGATCAGAACAAGCCCGACGGCTTGTGCGTCATCCCGCCGCATAAGGGCGCGGCGTTCGTCGCGGGATTGCCGGTCAAGCGGTTCCACGGCGTCGGCCCGGTCACCGCGCAGAAGATGGAGCGGCTGGGCATCGTCACCGGCGCCGACCTGCGCGATCGGCCGCTGGCGTTCCTGCAGGCGCATTTCGGCTCCTACGCCGACTATCTGTACCGCGCGGCGCGCGGCGTCGACGAGCGGCCAGTGCGATCCAACCGTCCGTCCAAGTCGATCGGGGCGGAGCGCACGTTCGACACCAACCTGACCGACCGAGACGCCTTGCACGCGCAATTGTCGCACATCGCCGACGCCGCATGGGCGCGGGTCGCCAAATCCGGGGCGCAGGGCCGAACCGTCACGTTGAAACTGCGCCGGGCGGATTTCCACACCATCACGCGCGCTCGGTCGCTCAACCAACCGGTGCGTGACAGGGCGGCTTTCCTGGCGATCGGCGGCGAGTTACTCGACGCGCAACTGCCGGTCGCGGAGGGTATCCGGCTGCTGGGCCTGACGCTGTCAGGCATCCTGCGCGACGACGACAGTGACGCGGAAACCGAGCCGCGCCAGGCCAGCCTGCCGCTCTGACGCCACTCGACGGATTCACCGCGCTCGTTTACGCAACCTTCACACGTTGAAGGTGGGGGATGACAGTCGAGCCGTGGTTCATCGTCGCGATGGTGCTGAGCCTGGCCGGGTATTGCCTGTACCTTGCCGGGCTGCGACGCCATCTGGTCGAGCCGAGCCGTGCCTCGTGGCTGATCTGGGCGGTGGCGACGGGGGTCGAGGCGGCGACCTATCTCGCGGTCAATCCGGGCAAGCCGCAGGGGCTGGTCTTCATCTTCTCGGCGGTCGCCTGCATCATCATCACCTTGGCTATGTGGCAGCGGTCACGCTGGACCCGCCCCTCGCCGAACGAGGCGATCTGTATGGCGGCCAGCCTGGCTGCCGTCGTGTTGTGGCTGCCGCTGCAGGAGACGTTCTGGGCGCACATGCTGGTCGTCGCGGCGGTGCCGCTCGGCTTCTGGCCGACGTGGGCGAGCGTGGTGGAGGATCGCGCGCGGGAACGCTCCCCTGCTTGGGGATTGTGGACGCTGGGCGACCTGGCGACGCTGATCGTTGCGGTGCGGACCCATGGCCTGGGCATCGGCGGCTATGCCTATATCCTGGTAGAATTGGCCTGCCATGCCAGCGTGTGGGTGATGGTCGGCCTCGATACGATCGATCCGCGGCAGGCGCTCGGCATGCGCGCTCGTGGGCAAAGATTGCTCGATGCCTATGTGCCGGCAAACCCCTTCACGATCGGCACGACGCACCTGGGCAAGGCGGTTTTCGCCGTACGCGCCTTTGTTGAGGGCGAGGAACTGACCCGCTTCTCCGGCCGTCGCGTCCCCGCGTCGCGGGTACCGCGCGAGTTGAACGGCGCACGCGACCGGTTCCTGCAGATCGCGCGTGACCGGTACATGGGGCCCTCGGGTCGCATCGACGATCTGATCAACCACAGCTGCGCGCCCAATGCCGGATTGCGCTTCGAACGCGAAGGCGTCGTGCTGGTCGCGCTGACGCCGATCGGGCCGGGCGAAGAGGTCTGCTGGGAGTATTCGACGACGCTCGACGATCCCGATTGGTCGATGGAGTGCCGCTGCGGTGCGGCGACGTGCCGCGGAACGATCGGCGCCTTTGCGACGCTGCCGGTGGAACGGCAGATCTGGTACCGCCTGCGCGGTGTCGTGGCGCCCTATCTGGCGGAGACGGTCGAACCGGGACGCGAACGCGCGGCCTAGGCCCGACCCCTCTCAGGCCGCGGCGGCAATGGGGGTGCTGGGAGCGGCCTTGAGGGTGAGGATAGCGGCGGCGCCGCGCCCCCTGCCCTCGCTTTCGAGACGCAGCGCGCCTTCCATGGCGGTCATCGAATTGGCGCACCAATGGAGGCCCAGCCCCCCCGACTTGTGTGCGCGCGTCGAAAATCCGCGCTGGAACAGGGTCGCGCCGGTGTCCGCATCGAACCCCTCGCCGTCGTCGCGGATGGCGATGATAACACCAGCCTCCCCATCGACGATCGTCACATTGATCGACCCGCTGTCGCGGCCGCTCGCCGCGATCGCCTCGGCGGCATTGCCGAGCAGGTTGCCAATCACCTGGCTGAGAATGACGCGGTTCGCGAGCGCGTAATGCGGCTCTGCGGGGAAGCTGAAGGCGATCGACGCGCCCTGCGCATAGCGCGCGATCGTGGCGTTGCGGGCGACGATCTCGCTCAGGTCGCAGATTTCGAGTGTCGGGCGCTCGTGCGCCTGCTTCTGTTGCTGGCCGATGATCTCCAGAACGTGCGCCATCGCTTCGCGACCGACCTGTAGCTCGCCGCGCATCGTGTCGCGCGCGCCGCCCTCCGCGGCGAAGGCCGCGGTGACGAACGCGACCAGCTTCTCCCGCCTCGTCGCCGGCAGGTCGTCGCGGGCGAGCTCTCCCAGTGCACGCTCAACCATCGACCGGTCGATCGGCGGCGCCTGGGCGATGCCTTGACTAAGGATCGTGCTGATCGGGTTCAGCGCGTTGCGGACGTTGTGCATAACGGCGACGGCGCTTTCCGACCGGCCCAGCGCGAAGCTCTGCACCTCGATCTGCTCGCGCATGGCCTTGAGCTGCGACAGCATCGCATTGAGGCTGCGGCCGAGCGACCCGAATTCGTCGCGACGGCCGTCATCCTCGAACAGCGCCATCGATCCCGACGCCCGCACCCGCTGCATATGCCGTTCGACTCGCAGCAGCGGCGCGAGGACCAGCCGGGCCAGAGCGCGGCGCAGCACCAGCAGGACGATGAGGAGGAGCAGCGTCGATCCGGCGACAGCGAGCAGCAGCATGCGGCGACCCAGCAGCGAGACGTCGCGCACCACCCGGAAGCGCGTGGTCGCCACCGCATGCCCGTCGGCGCCGCGCATCGGCACCGAAATCTGCACCGTCGTTGATCCCGGTGTCGCCGCCTCGTGATCGCCATGCGGGACCAGATCGATATGGGCGTCGAGGCGCAACAGATCGGCGATCTGACCGGAGGTGATCTGGCGCGCCATCAGCACATAACCGCGAGGGCTTCCGGTGCCGTCGGAGCGACGGACCTGCGCCACGCCGACCGCTGCGACGACCGGCCCCAGCCGCGCATAGAAATGCCCGGAATTCCCCTTGTCGACCGCGCGCGCCAGATCGCTGCGCCGGATCATCGCGATCATCGCCGCGCGCAGGTCGGGCCGTTCGCGCCCGCTCCCCTGGTCCAGCCAGCGTGCGATCTGGATGCGTCCGTCGAGGCCGACATAGGCCATGCCCTGCACACCGAGATTGTTCATCGCCAGCGGGGAAAAGCTGTCGCGCTCGAACGCTGCGCTCGGCTGCGCCATGTAATCGTAGCTCTGCGTCCAGTCGCCATAGTCGCGGACCGCATTCTCAACCTTGCTGGCATAATCGCCTAGCGCAGCGCGCGTGCGCTCGACATGACCGTCGACCGCCTTGGTCTCCAGACTGTTGAAGCTCGGCGTGATGATCCCCGCGAGCAGCAGCGTGATGCCAAGGGCGCCGGCAAGACCGACGACCGTCAGGATCAACACCAGCTTGCCGCCGAGGGACGCAGGGCCGAAGCCGTACCGCCCGCGGATCATGCGCATCAGCCGTGAGTTCCGAAACTCGGCTC
>JAEWJQ010000361.1 GCA_023386515.1 Pseudomonadota bacterium
GCGTCAGGCTGGACGGCGTCACCGGCGCGTCGGTCAGCCGCCGCATCCTGACCGCGGCGGCGATGGACGCACACAACACCTTCGACGCGCCCGACACGGTCAGGCCGGCGGCCTTCACCGGCGCGCAGCTGTCGGGCGGCACGCTGACCGTAACGCTGCCGGCAAAATCGGTGGTGATGCTGGACATCCGGTAAGGGCGAAGCGTCCTTGCAAGCCCCTCCCCTTCAGGGGAGGGGTTGGGGTGGCGCGCTTCCTCAGGCGGTATCGTTCGAAGCGATGCCCCGCTGCTGCTAAAGGGGGGTCTTACCCTACCGTCCCTGTCGCACGCGGTAGGACAGCCGCCGCTACCTGAGCACCCGCACCACGTGCAGGAAGCGCGGCCCATGGGCGCCACGGACGTAGGTGCCCTCGATATCCGTCGTCCCCGACACGCCAGTGATCCAATAGTCTGCGCGCGGCGCCGGCCCGGGCAGGACCGCCTCCTCCAGATAGGCGACCAGCCGCGGTACGACGACGATGTGGTGCAGCGCCAGGAAATTGGGCAGCATCGGCGCATGCGGCCCGGTGCGCATCACCAGCGATCCCGTCTCCGCCACGCCGCATTCGGCCACCGCCAGCGCGACCGGCTCGTCGGGTGCGGCCTGCGCGTGGCGCTCGAACGCCGACCAGTCGCCCGCCAGCCGCGGGTCGGCCGGCATGCACAGCGACAAGGGGAGCGCCTGTTCCGCGCAATAGTCCGCCACCGCGGCCGGCACATCCGCCATCGTGGCGACCGTTGCCAGCGATGCCGCGACGCTGGGCAGCGTCAAGCGTTCGGCGAATATCGTCTCGATCGCGTCCGCCGCCACCGCCGGCCGCTCCGCCCCGACCAGCAGCGCCGCGGCGGCGGCATCCAGATCGGCGTTCCGAGCCGCGGCCGGTTGCGCGGGCGACGGGGTGGGACCATCCGCCAGCGCGCGCAGAATGTCGTCCCGCGCGCTCACCGCCGCCTGCCCTTCTTATATTGCGCCATGAAGCTCTCCGCCGCCGGCTGCGGCATGTCGCGATACTTCGTCCAGCCGCCGGCGAAGGGCAGCGACGACAGCCAGCCGGTCCGCCCCATGAGCCGCATGCCACGGATCGCCGCCGCCGTCGCCGCGCGATACAGCGCCGGCCGCCGCGCCACCCAGGCCCAGGCCGACAGGCCGCTGCGCAGCGACGCCGGCTCCAGCCCCTCGCGCCAGCTCTTCTCGCGCCAGCCGCGCAGCAGCGTCGGCAGCGGGATACGGACCGGGCAGACCTCCTGGCACTTGCCGTTGAGCGTGCAGGCGTTGGGCAGGTCGCGGCTTTTCGCCAGCCCGTCGAGCGCAGGGGTCAGCACGGCCCCCATCGGCCCCGGATAGGTGCTGCCATAGGCGTGGCCGCCGATCTGCCGGAAGACGACGCAATGATTCATGCAGGCGCCGCAGCGGATGCAGCGCAGCATCTCCGCCAGCCCCTCGCTCCGCATCCGGGTGCGGCCATTGTCGACCAGCACGATGTGCATCTCCTCGGGCCCATCGGCATCGCCGCCGCGCTTCGGCCCGGTGTAGAAGGTCGTGTATTGCGTCAGCGCGGCGCCCGTCGCCGAGCGGGCGAGCAGCCGCAGCAAAGGCACGGCATGCGCCATCGACGGCACGATCTTCTCGATGCCGGCGGTGACGATCTGCATGCGCGGCGGCACCAGCGACAGTTCGGCATTGCCCTCGTTGGTGACGGTGCACACCGCGCCGGTGTCGGCGATCAGGAAATTCGCGCCGGAAATGCCGACGTCGGCGCCCAGCATCCCCTCGCGCAGGTGACGCCGGGCGCTCTCCGCCATGGCCGCGATCGTCTCGTCGGCGTGCGGCACGCGATGGCTCGCCTTGAACAGCGCCGACACCTGCTCGCGCGTCTTGTGCATCGCCGGCCAGATGATGTGCGACGGCCGCTCGTCGGCGAGTTGGATGATATGTTCGGCAAGGTCGGTCTCGACCCGCGCGATCCCCGCCTCGGCCAGCGCATGGGGCAGGCCGATCTCCTCGCCCAGCATCGACTTGGAGCGCGCGACGCTCTTCGCCCCCGCCTTGCGGCACAGATCGACCACGATCGCGCACGCCTCCTCCGACGTACGCGCCCAGTGGACGACGGCGCCGGCGGCGGTCGCATTCGCCTCGAACCGCTCCAGATAGGCGCCGAGATTGGCGATCACGTGATCCTTGATCGCCGCGGCCCGATCCCGCGCCGCCTCGAAATCGGGAAAAGCCGCCACCGCCACGGCGCGCTTCGTCTCGGCGGTGCCGGCGGTGCGCTCGACCGCGATCTTGAGGTTGCGGTCGGCCAGCGCGGCGTCGACGCGGCGGTCGAACGTATCGGCGGCGGTGCTCACGCCTCTTCCCCGATCGCCGGGCCGTCGCCCATGCCGGCGAGCAGTTCGACGGTGTGGAAGGCGCGTATGCGCGAGCCGTCGCGATGCAGCTTGCCGGCCATGTTCATCAGGCAGCCGAGGTCGCCCGACAGCAGCAGATCGGCGCCGGTCGCGTCGATCGCCGCCGCCTTTTCCCCGACGATCGCATTGGAAATGGCGGGATATTTGACGCAGAAGGTGCCGCCGAAGCCGCAGCAGGTCTCCTCGCCGGCGAGCGGCGTCAGCGTCAGGCCGGCGACCGCGCCGAGCAGCCGGCGCGGCTGGCGTTTGATGCCGAGCTCGCGCAGGCCGGAACAGCTGTCGTGATAGGCCGCGGTGGCGGGCAGGGTGACGCCATCCGGCCGCCAGCCGCGCGCCTCGTCCAAATAGGCGAGTATCTCCCAGGTCTTCGCGGCCAGCGCCCGGGCCCGCCCGATCCATGCCGGATCGTCTTCCAATATCTCGGGATAATGGACGCGGATGGTCGCCGCGCCCGATCCAGACGGTACGACGACCGCATCATGGCCCTCGAGCAGTGCGATCGTTCGCCGGGCAAGGTCCGCGGCGGTGGCGCGGTCGCCCGAATTGAGAGCCGGCTGGCCGCAGCAGGTCTGGGCCGCGGGTACGATAACCTCGCACCCCGCCGCCTCCAGCGCCGCGATCGCGGCGAAGCCGATGCGCGGCCGGATCAGGTCGACCAGGCAGGTGACAAACAGCGCGACGCGCGGCGTATCGCGGGGGGCGAGGGAGGCCTGGTTCATGGCTGTCGCGTGTTCCACCAAAGAGCCTCTCGATCCAGCCGTGACGCCTAACCCCGGGCTACGCAACCGGTGATTTGTCCTATCACTGCCGCGGCCGCGTTGACGCCGCTATTACCATCCACTAACAAGCTATCTCATAAAATGAAACTTGCCAAGGATTGCACGGCTCTGGCCCGATCGTCCTATGCGCGAGGTTCGCGAATTTTGTGAGAAGAGGAGCTGACGTGGCGATCGTGTCCTTGCCCAAGATCAAGCATGTGCGGGCGTTCACCGTCCGCGGCGGCGGCGCCGACTATCACGACCAGGGCGCGGGCCATTGGATCGACGATCATATCGCGACGCCGATGAGCCGCTATCCCGAATATCGCCAGTCGCGGCAGAGCTTCGGCATCAACGTGCTCGGCACTTTGGTGGTCGAGATCGAGGCGGAGGACGGCACGGTCGGCTTCGCGGTGACGACCGGCGGCGAGCCGGCCTGCTATATCGTCGAGAAGCACCTTGCCCGCTTTCTGGAAGGCCGCAGCCCGACGGACTATGAGAAGATCTGGGATCAGATGTACTTCTCGACCCAATATTACGGGCGCAAGGGCCTCGTCATCAACGCCATCTCGGGCGTCGACCTCGCGCTCTGGGACCTGCTCGGCAAGCTCCGCCAGGAGCCGGTCTACCATCTGCTCGGCGGCGCGGTGCGCGACGAGCTGCAATTCTACGCCACCGGCGCGCGGCCGGACGTCGCCAAGGAGCTGGGCTTCATCGGCGGCAAGATGCCGCTGCACCACGGCCCGGCCGAGGGGATCGAGGGCCTCAAGAAGAACATCGCCGAGCTTACCGATATGCGCGCCAAGGTCGGTCCCGACTTCTGGCTGATGTGGGATTGCTGGATGGCGCTCGACGTCGACTATGCGACGCGCCTCGCCATCGCCGCGCACGAACACGGCCTGAAATGGATCGAGGAGGCGATCAGCCCCGACGATTATTGGGGCTACCAGCAGCTCAAGCGCAACGTGCCCAAGGGCATGCTGGTGACCACCGGCGAGCATGAGGCGACGCGCTGGGGCTTCCGCATGCTGATCGAGATGGACACTTGCGACATCCTCCAGCCCGACGTCGGCTGGTGCGGCGGCGTCACCGAGTTGCTGAAGATCAGCGCGCTCGCCGATGCGCACGGCAAGATGGTCGTGCCGCACGGCTCCTCGGTCTACAGCTACCATTTCGTCGTGACGCGCCACAACTCGCCCTTCGCCGAGTTCCTGATGATGCATCCCGGCCCGACCGAGGTGGTGCCGATGTTCGCGCCGCAGCTGCTCGGCGAGCCGGTGCCCGAGAACGGCCGCATCCGCGCATCCGCGCTGGACAAGCCCGGCTTCGGCGTCGAGCTCAACCGCGACATCGCGATGCACCGCCCCTACACCCACTGATCCGAAAGACCTGCAACGATGAAACTCTGCCGCTATGGCCAGCCCGGCCAGGAAAAGCCCGGCGTGGTCGATGCCGATGGCACGATCCGCGACCTGTCGGGCGTCATCGCCGACCTGACGATCGACACGATGCCGCAGGCGCTCGCCGCCGACGTCGCGTCGCTGCCTGCCGTCGAGGGGAGCCCGCGCTACGGCGTGCCGCTGAAGGGCATCGGCAAGATCGTCGCCATCGGCCTCAACTATCGCGACCATGCGATCGAATCGAACCTGCCGATCCCGACCGAACCGATGATGTTCATGAAGGCGCTGTCCAGCCTGTCGGGCCCCAACGACGACGTCGTCCTGCCCAGGGGCTCGACGCATGGCGACTGGGAGGTCGAGCTCGGCGTGATCATCGGCAAGACCTGCCGCTACGTGTCCGAGGACGAGGCGCTGGACAAGGTCGCCGGCTACGTTCTCGCCAACGACGTGTCGGAGCGCTTCAACCAGAAGCAGCGCGGCACGCAATGGTCGAAGGGCAAGGGCCACGACACCTTCTGCCCGGTCGGTCCCTGGCTGGTGACGCCAGACGAGGTCGGTGACGCGCAGGCGCTCGACATGTATCTCGACGTCAACGGCACGCGGATGCAGACCGGCAATACGCGGACGATGATCTTCAACCTCAAGCAGCTGATCAGCTACGTCAGCGAGTACATCACCCTCTACCCCGGCGACCTGCTGATCACCGGCACCCCGCCGGGCGTCGGTGAAGGCAAGAAGCCCGACGCCATCTACCTCAAGGCGGGCGACGTGATGGAGCTCGGCATCGAGAAGCTCGGCACGCAGCGGCAGAATGTCGTCGAGTGGCGTCACCTCGGCGACGGAGCGATCGCATGACCATCTATGCGGGCCGCTATGCCGGCCGCTGCGCGGTGATCACCGGCGGCGCATCGGGCCTCGGCAAGGACGTCGCGAAGCGGATCGTCGCCGAGGGCGGGCAGGTCGTGCTGTGGGACATGAACGCCGATGCGCTGGAGGTGGCGAAGGCGGAAGTCGGCGCCGCCGGCGTCACCGCGGTCGACGTCTCGGACGCACAGGCGGTCGCCGCGGCGGCCGAGGAGGCGGTGGCGACGCTCGGCAAGATCGACGTCCTGGTCTGTTCGGCGGGCATTACCGGTGCGACCGCGCCGGTCCACGACTATCCGATCGACAGCTGGCTGCAGGTCGTGGGCGTCAATCTCAACGGCCTGTTCTTCTGCAACCGCGCGATCGTGCCGCACATGCTGGCCAACGGCTATGGCCGCATCGTAAACGTCGCCTCGGTCGCGGGGAAAGAGGGCAATCCCAACGCCTCGGCCTATTCGGCGACCAAGGCGGGCGTGATCGGCTTCACCAAGAGCCTGGGCAAGGAACTGGCGGGCAAGGGCGTCATCGCCAACGCACTGACCCCGGCGACCTTCGAGAGCCCGATCCTGGCGCAGCTGCCGCAGAGCCAGGTCGATTACATGCGCTCCAAGATCCCGATGGGGCGCTTGGGCGAGGTGCATGAATCCGCCGCCATGGTCTGCTTCATGGCCAGCGAGGAATGCAGCTTCACCACCGCCTCCACCTTCGATACCTCCGGGGGACGGACGACCTTCTGATTGATACGGCCGCGACCGCCCGAGCAGAGGCGGCGCGGCCTTCTTGCATGGCCGGGGAGGGCTCATGACCGTTTTGCCGTTCGTCGATGCGCACATTCACCTGTGGGACCTCACCCACCTGCGCTATCCGTGGCTCAGCCCACCCTTCGACGACAGCGGCCCCAACGGCAGCGTCGAGCCGATCGCCCGAAACTTCGGCGTCGCCGACTATCGTGCATTGATGGCGCGGTGGAACGTCGTCGGCGCGGTCCACATCGATGCCGGCGCGCACGCCGACGATGCGCTCGCCGAGACCGAGTGGCTGGAGGGACAGGGCGACGTCCTGCCAAACGGCATCGTCGCTTTCGCCGCGCTGGATCATCCTTCCATCGACGCTCAGCTTGCCGCGCAGGCCGCCCATGCGCGCGTTCGCGGCATTCGCCACATCGTCAACTGGCACGCCGATGCCCGCCGCAGCTACACAGTCCGCGACCTGACGCAGGACGCGCAATGGCAGGCCGGCTTTGCCACACTCGCCCGGCACGGCCTGTCGTTCGACCTGCAATGCTATCCCGGCCAGATGCCGGGGCTGGTGCCGTTGCTCGCCCGCCATCCGGAGGTGCCGGTGATGATCAACCACCTCGGGATGCCGGTGTTGAGCGATGCCGACGGCGTGGCCGACTGGCGCGCCGGCATGACGGCGCTCGCCGGCCTGCCGCACGTCGCCGTCAAGATTTCCGGCTTCGGCTTCATCCGGCGCGACTGGTCGCTCGCCGACGTCGCGCCCTTCGTGCGCGAAGCGATCGACCTGTTCGGGCCCGACCGCTGCATGATGGCGAGCGACGTACCGACTGACCTGCTGTTCGCCGACATCGACCGATGCATGGAGGCGCTGCACGCCGTCGTCGCCGACCATGCCGAGGCCGACCGCCGCGCGATGTTCGCGCGCAACGCCAACCGCCTCTACCGCCTGGAGCTGCCGCTATGACCCCCAATCCGCTGATCGGCGTCCTCTACCACTGGCTCGGCGGCCTCGCCTCGGCGAGCTTCTACGTGCCGTTCAAGGGCGTGAAGCGCTGGTCGTGGGAAATCTACTGGCTGACCGGCGGTGTGTTTTCC
>JAEWJQ010000386.1 GCA_023386515.1 Pseudomonadota bacterium
GGATGGCGACCACCGCGCCGATCGCCGCCCACTTGGCCATCGACCTGCCCAGGCCCGGCGTGTTCTTGACGTTCTCAGGGATTGCGTTGATCGTATCTTCGATCTTCGACATGGCTTATCCTTCGTAGATGGGGAAGCGTGCGCAGAGCGCGCGCACGCGGCTCCGAACGTTCGCCTCGACCTCCGGGTCCCCCGCCTCGCCCTTCTTCGCCAGACCGTCGAGCACGTCGGCGACCATATGGCCGATCTCGCGGAACTCGGCCGGGCCGAAACCGCGCGTCGTGCCGGCGGGCGAGCCGACGCGGATGCCGCTGGTCTTGACCGGCGGCAGCGGATCGTTGGGAATGCCGTTCTTGTTGCAGGTGATGCCGGCACGTTCCAGCGCCTCATCGGCGTCCTTGCCGGTGATGCCGAGAGGACGCAGGTCGATCAGCGCCAGATGCGTGTCGGTGCCTCCGGCGATGACGTCGGCACCGCGCTCCTTCAGCGTCGCGGCCAGCACCTTGGCATTCTCCACCACCGCGGCGATGTAGGTCTTGTATTCGGGCTGCAACGCCTCGCCGAACGCCACCGCCTTGGCAGCGACGACATGCATCAGCGGCCCGCCCTGCAGGCCCGGGAACACCGCCGAGTTGATCTTCTTCGCGATCGCCTCGTCGTCGGTCATGATCATGCCGCCGCGGGGACCACGCAGTGTCTTGTGCGTCGTCGTTGTGACGACATGCGCATGGCCGAACGGCGTCGGATGCAACCCTGCGGCAACGATGCCGGCGAAATGCGCCATGTCGACCATGAAATAGGCGCCGACCTTATCCGCGATCGCACGGAAGCGCGCGAAGTCGATGACGCGCGGATAGGCGCTGCCGCCGGCGATGATCAGCTTCGGCTGATGCTCAACCGCCAGCGCCTCGACCTGGTCGTAATCGATCAGATGGGTCACCGGATCGACGCCATATTGAACGGCGTTGAACCACTAGCCGCTCATCGCCGCGCGCGCGCCGTGGGTCAGGTGACCGCCGGCATCCAGACTCATGCCCAGGATCGTGTCACCCGGCTTGACCAGCGCCAGCATCACCGCCCCGTTGGCCTGCGCGCCCGAATGCGGCTGGACGTTGACGAATTGGCAGCCGAAGATCTGCCTCGCGCGATCGATCGCCAGCGTCTCGACCTCATCCGACGGCGCACAGCCCTGATAATAGCGTTTGCCCGGATAGCCTTCGGCATATTTGTTGGTGAACACCGAACCCTGCGCCTCGAGCACGGCACGGCTGACGATGTTTTCCGACGCGATCAGTTCGATCTGCGTCTGCTCGCGGGTCAGTTCGTGGCTGACGCCGGCGAACACCGCCGAGTCGGCATCGGCGAGACCGCGGGTGAAGAAGCCGTCGGCGCGGATCGCATCGGTATGGACAGGCTGGGTGCTCATCAGGTCAATCCTTTCGCGACAATTTGTCGACGCGGTGCTGGTGACGGCCGCCCTGGAAATCGGCGGACAGGAAGGCATCGACGCAGGCTTTGGCCATCTCCTCGCCGATCAGGCGCGCGCCCATCGCAATGGCGTTGGCGTCGTTATGGGTACGAGCGAGACGCGCGGACAGCGGCTCGGACACCAAGGCGCAGCGGCAGGCGGGATTGCGATTGGCAGCGATCATGATGCCAATGCCGGAGCCGCAGAGCGCGATCCCCCGCTCGGCTCGCCCGTTGGCCAGCGCCTCGGCAATGGCGAAGCCGTAATCCGGATAGTCGACGCTGGCGGCACCGTCCGTACCGAGATCGAGCACCTCGTGACCCGCCGAACGGACATGATCGGCCAGCGCCGCTTTCAGCGTAACGGCGGCATGATCGGAAGCAAGGGCGATGCGCAAGGCGAAAGGCGTCCCGACAGAGGATGAATGGGGCGGCCTTAGCCCTGCACGGCGGTGATTTCCACCTCTGGAATGCGCTTCGTCGCGCGCATCCCGGTAACGATGGAACGGAAGCGTACGCCCACGGTTGGCGGCGCATGAACTTTGATCCGGATCAATCGCGAGCACCGCCCCCGCCCGCGGCGCCCGTCTATCCGACGCATGGCATCGGCCAGATCGGCGAATCGCCGTTGATCCTCGGCTATGCCGGACTGCTACCGCAGATCGCCGCGACCGCAGTGTCGGCGTTGGACCCAGCGAGCGACATCGGCCCCCTCTTCGCCTTTGGCTATGCCGCGCTGATCCTGAGTTTTCTGGGCGGAATCTGGTGGGGTTTCGCAATGTGCCGACAGTCGGTCGGCCAGGGACGGCTGGCGACGATTGCGGTGGTACCGCCGATCCTGGCTGCCTTTATCATCATGCTCGCGATCAGCCGGGTCGTGCCCACCGATCTGGCGCTGGTGCTGCTGGGGTCGGGCGTGCTGCTGACCCTGCTGGTCGACCGCCGCCTTGCCGATTCAGGCATCGCGCCGGCTGGTTGGATGGCGATGCGCGTGCCTTTGTCGATCGGGCTCGGCGTGTTGACGATCGCCTGCGGCTTTCTCGACTAAGGCGTCAGGCCGCCTTGCGCAGGTCGAGCCGGCCCCAAATCTCGACCAGCGCCCCGGTCAGCTCGCGCATCATCGCCTCGTCATGGCTCGGCCCCGGCGTAAAGCGCAGCCGTTCGGTACCGCGCGGCACCGTCGGATAATTGATCGGCTGGACGTAGACGCCGTATTCGGCGAGCAGGATGTCGCTGATTGCCTTGGCCTTGACCGGGTCGCCGACCAGCACCGGCACGATATGCGTCTCGCCGAGCATCACCGGGAGACCCGCCTCGCTGAGCATCGCCTTCAGCTTCGACGCCGCCGCCTGCTGCCCCTCGCGCTCGACGCTCGACGCCTTGAGGTGGCGGACGCTGGCGAGCACGCCGGCGACGAGCACCGGCGACAGCGATGTGGTGAAGATGAAACCCGGCGCGTAGGAGCGAATCACGTCGACGATCGTCCGGTCGGCGGCGATATAGCCGCCCATCACGCCGAACGCCTTGCC
>JAEWJQ010000030.1 GCA_023386515.1 Pseudomonadota bacterium
GCACCGACCTCGGCAGCGTCGACTTCGGCGCTGCCAATGCTCGTGCGCTTGCGGTCGCCGCGGACGGTCATGTCGCGGTGGTCGGCGCGACGACCCAAGCGGTGCCGGGCAGCAGCGGCCTTGCCCCCGATCACGGCACCGACGCCTTCGTGACGCGGCTGAACGCCGATTTCAGCGGCGCGAGCACCACCTATATCGGCACGGCCGGTGAGGACCAGGCGGACAGCGTCGCCTTCGTCAACGGGACGATCTACGTCGGCGGCCGCACCACGGGCAGCCTGAGCGGCAATCGCCAGGGCACGGTGGACGGTTTCGTGGCGCGGATCGATCCCTCGACCGGCACGATCGGGGCGGTGTCGCAGTTCGGCGTCACCGAAGGGGTGAGCGATCCGGTTCTCGTCGCGAGCGCCATGGGCGGCAACAGCGCTCTGGGGGCGCTCGGCCTGCATCGCGGGGCGCTCAACGACGACGTCGCCACGTCGCTTGCCGCCCAATTCGGGTTGGTCGCCGGCGACAGCTTCACCGTCCAGCTCGATACGCAGGTCGCGCATCGCGTCACGATCGAGGCGGGGGAGACGATGACGAGCCTGCGGCTGAAGCTGCAGCAACTGCTGGGCAGCGATGCGGTGACGGTCATGACTCCGCGGAACGACGACGACAACGTCCAGCTCAGCCTGTCCGTGCGCCCCGGCCACACGCTCAGCCTCACCGCCGGCCCGCAGGATCGCGATGCCCTGGCCAAGCTCGGCCTCGCGCCGACCCGCATCCATGCCGATCCGCTGCGCAAGGCGAGCGACCCCAAGGTCACGCCGGGCGGTAGCTTCGGCCTGTCGCTCACCGATACGCTCAGCATCGCGACGATCGACTCCGCCAAGGTGGCGGGAACCGCGGTCGACGACGCGATATCCATGACCCAGACCGCCTATCGCTCGCTCTACTGGGACAGCAGCAAGGCAGCGCGCATCAACGGCACGATCGGGCCCGGCACGGCGCGGCAGCAGGCGCAGCTGGCATCCTACAAGGCGGCTCTCGCGCGGCTGAACGCCGGCGGTGGCGGCGGCGGGCTGTTCTGACCTTCGAATTTGCAAGGACGTTTGCGATGACCGACGCCATTCCCCTGATCGACGGCCTGACACGGGCGATGAAGAATCTCGCCGAACGCCAGCGGGTCGTCGCCCAGAATATCGCGAACAGCGAGACGCCGGCCTTTCGCGCGCAGGAGGTGGAGGCGCCGGACTTCTCTGCGTTGCTGGTCGACCAGGGCAAGCCGCATGTCGCGCGCCCACGGGTGCGCGCCACGGACGGGATGGTCGCGCTCGGCCTCGCCCCGACCAGTGACGGCCACATCTTCGCCGATCCGCAGGTCACGGAGACGAAGCCGGACGGCAATACGGTCACGCTGGAGGATCAATTGCTGAAGATGGGCGACATCCAGAGCCGCTTCCAGACGATGACCGATCTGTATCGCAAGCAGATCGGGCTGATCCAGGCGGCGATCGGTCGCTGACGCGGACAGGGCGGTCGCTCAGCCGGTCCGGCGGATCGCCAGTTCATCGGCCAGGGTCGCGACCAGCGCCGCCGCCGGCATCGGTCGCGACAGCGGCGCACCCTGACCGGCCCAATAGGCGCCGAAGCCGCTGTCGCCTGCGGCTCGAGCGGCGGCGTGCAGCGCCTTGCCGGCGTCATAGGCGATCGGATAATCGGGCGGCCTCGCTGCGTCGAGCGTGTCGGCAAGCGCATCGAACCGGCCGGGCAGAGCGCGCGCCGGCCGGCCCGAAATGCGGTCGGTCATCCGCGTGTGCCAGGCGCCCGGTCCGGCCAGCGCGGCGCGATAGGCCGCATCCGCTGCGCTTTCCGGGCAGGCGACGAAGGCAGTGCCGAGCTGTGCCGCGATGGCGCCGAGATCGAGCGCGGCCGCGATCCCGGCACCGTCCATGATGCCCCCGGCGGCGATGACCGGCCGTGCCACATGGTTCACGAGCAGCCGCGTCAGCGGCAACGTGCCGAGCGCGTCATCGGGTGCGGCAGGATCGAAATGTCCGCGATGGCCGCCCGCCTCGATCCCTTGCGCGACGATCGCGTCGATCCCTGCTGAGGCGGCCGCCTGCGCCTCCGCAAGACTGGTCGCGGTCGCCAGCATGACCGTGCCTTGAGCGTGGAAGGCAGCGATCGTCGCGGCATCGGGCAGTCCGAAATGGAAGCTGACCACCGGCGGCGCGGCGTCCAGCAGCATGGCGCGCATCGCGGCGTCGCCGGTGAAGCTGGTGTAGATCGCGCGCAGGGTAGCTGGCGGCTGCGCGCCGACCGCCGCGAAGCTGGGCGCAAGCGCGGCGATCCACGCGGCTTCGCGGACCGGATCGGGCACCGGGGTGGCATGAACGAAGACGTTCACATTGAAGGCGCGATCCGTCCTGGCGCGCACCTCCGCAATGGCCGCCTGCGCCGCTTCGACGCCCAACGCACCGATCGCGATCGCGCCGAGCCCGCCGGCGTTCGACACCGCCGCCGCCATCGCAGCGGTGGAGACGCCGGCCATCGGCGCCTGCACGATCGGCAGCGTGACGCCGAGCCGGGCGAGCAGGGGATCGATCATGACGCCTCCTCCATCCCGGCCGCGGTGGCGCCGGACGATCAGCGCCGCCGGCCGAGCTTCACGCCGACATAGATGTAGCGGCCGAGCGACGAAATCGGATAATCATAGCTGTCGGCATCGGGCTTCTGCCCGGTCAGATTGTTGACCCCGCCGTAGAAGGCGAAATCGTCGGCAACGGCATATTGCAGCTGCACGTCATGCTGCCACAGCTCCTTGTAGCGCAGCAGGTCCGGGGCGGCATAATCCGGGTTGGCATCGGTCGCCGCCTTGGGGAAACGGCGGGTGCGATCGAACCAGCGCAGATTGTAGCTGATCGTCAGCCCGTCGAGAGTCCAGGTCGGCGAGGCGACGAAGTTGAACTTGGGCCGGCCGGGTTGGTCGACCTGATCCTCCGGCGTCGCGCCCGGCGTCGCGATCTGCTCCAGCCGGTCGAGATCGCCGCCGACGAAGCGCAGGTCGAAGGTGCCGGCGCGGGCGGTGCGCACGACGTAGCTGAGGTTGACGTCGAGTCCGGCGGTGCGGAAACTCGCGACATTCTGCGGCTGGACCGAGAAGCCGTTGATATAGGCGGTGCCCTGCCGCCGCCGGATCGCGCTGCAGAAGACGTTGTCGAGCGTCGGCTGGTCGACGCACAGATTGGCGATGGTGTTGGCATCGGCGGTGTTGATCGCGTTGCGCAACCGGATGTCATACCAGTCGGCGGAGATCGACAGGTCGGGCAGGAAACGCGGTCGCAGCACCGTGCCGGCGGTCCAGGTCCGCCCCGTTTCCTCACGCAGGCCAGGATTACCCGTACGCGAGCCGTTGATCAGCACGGCGGCATCGGGATTGTTGTTGGCGGTGAAGGTCGCCGGATTGCCGCCGAGCGAATTGATCAACGCGACGCAATTGGCGGCGCGCGTCGCCGATCCGGCGTTGCGGTTCTCCAGATAGCAGGGGTCGACGAAGTAATTGGTCGTCGGGCTGGTCGGCTGAAACAGCTCGCCGATATTGGGCGCGCGCACCGACTGGCCGTAGGAACCGCGGAAGGTGATGTCGCGGATCGGCGCCCAGACGCCGTTGAACTGCCATGCCTGGGTGCGGCCGACGGTGGAATAATCGGACAGGCGGCCGGCAGCGCCGACCGACAGCGTCTCCGCGAAAGGGACGTCCTTGAGCAGCGGCAGGTTGAGCTCGCCGAACGCCTCCCACACGTCGAACGCGCCGCGCGACGGCGAGATGACGTAATTGGGGTCGAAGCTGTCGCCCTCGTCATATTGATACCATTGCTTGCCGGTCAGGAAGCCGTTGGGATTGAAGCGGCTCGTCTCGCGCCGATATTCGCCGCCGACCGCGAACTGGACGGGCCCGCCGGGCAGGCGGAACAGCGCGCCGAAATCGCCGGTCAGCTGCGCGCTGGCGCCCGATTGAGTCAGCCGGGCGGTGCTGATGTTGTTGCTGTTGGTAGCCCAGGCGAGCGCGGCGGGGTCGTAGACGCCCGTGCCGAAGGTGTTGAGCGGCAGGCAGCCGCTGTTGGCGCCCGGCGTGAAACTGTATGCCGCCACCTGCAGCGCGGCGGGGTTGAGGTTGGACCGGCAGGTCGGCTTGCCGGTCGCCGGATCGGTGACGACGTCGAGTGCGGCGGTGAAGCGATCGTTCCAGCGGCTGTTGAGCTTGGTGATGCGCACGTCGGTCTGGCCGTAGGTGAAGGACACATCATATTGCGCATGGTCGGTGATGCGGCCGCTGGCGTCGATCACGCCGCGCCAGGTGCGCCGGCGATCGCTTTCGCCGAGGCGGGGAAAGTCGGTGTTGTTGCGGTTGGAGACGATCGTCGTGTCGCCGGCGAGCAGCGCGGCATTGCGCAGCGTCGTCGGGATGTACGGATTGTCGAGCGTGAAGACCGCGGGATAATTGCCGGAGAAACCGCCGAAGGTGGTCGCCGTGGTCTGGACGAACTTGCCCTCCAGGCTCAGCTTGAACGCATCCGACAGATCGTAATGGGTCAGCAGGTTGACCGCGTGGCGCTCGGTCGCCGACAGCAGGTCGCCGACATAGCCGGCCACGGGCGTCGCGCTGCCGCCGCTGACGAAGCCGCCGCCGACCTGCGTCCCAGGGGCGTAGCGGGTGCCATCGCCGTTATAGGCGTTGCCGCCGATCTCGATATAGCCGCTCGGCGTCCCGTACGGATAGCGCAGGTCGCCCGCCAGCACCTGCTGGTACGATCCGGCGGCCGGGCCGTTATAGGCGAGGTTGGGGACCAGATACTGGCGGTTCTCGCGGCGCAGGAAGGCGCGATCGTCGTTACGCAGCGGGCTGTCGGCATTGTATTCGTAGAAGAGCGTGACGTTGCCGCGCCCGTCACCGAAGTTCCGTCCCGCGCCGATCGAGGCGAAGCGGTTGCCGGCGTCGCCCTGGTCGGAAATGCCCATTTGCGTCCGCGCGGTGACGCCGTCGAAATCGCGCTTCAGGATGAAATTGACGACGCCCGAGACACCGTCGGCACCGTAGACGGCAGAGGCGCCGCCGGTCAGCACGTCGACCCGTTCGATCAGGTCGGTGGGGATGGCGTTGACGTCGACGGCGGCGCTGTCGATCTGGCTGGCGACGTGGCGGCGGCCGTTGACCAGCACCAAGGTGCGCGCGGTGCCGAGCCCGCGCAGCTCGAGCAGATTGAGTCCCGCCGCGCCGTGTAGCTGGCCGCCGGGCCGGTCGGAGCCCGCCGATTGCGTGCTGTCGACAGAATTGGTCAGCGCCGGCACGCGCTGCAGGAACGACGTGACGTTGGTGTTGCCCGACTGCTGAATGTTCGCCGCGTTGAACGAGACGATCGGATTGGGCGCGGCATAATCGGGGCGGGCGATGCGCGATCCGGTGACGACGATGTCGCCGCCCGATGCCTGATCCGGGGTCACGCTCTGGTCCGTCGGAGCGGCGGTCTGCGCCGGGGGCTGGGACTGCGCTTCTTGCGCCTCTGCCTGCCCGATCGACGACAACAGCACGCCCGCGACGATCGCGGCGCGGCACACAGACCTGTCCTGCATCCGAAACACCCCTTTGACACGCCGCACGCTTCTTTTTTGATGCGCCGTTAACCCAAGGGAACGTTTCGGCTGCGCAATCGCTCCGCCAACATGGGTTATATATTTGTAGCCGGATGAAAAATGCCCGCCGGCGGCAGGGCGTGCCGTCGACCGGTCAACGACCGCGCCGTCCCGATGCACGCGGCGGCGCGATCGATGCGACGCGACGGTCGCTGCTCGCCGCTGTGCCGGCCGCGATGCTCG
>JAEWJQ010000096.1 GCA_023386515.1 Pseudomonadota bacterium
CGCAGGACCTGGCGCTGATCGACGCGACCCGCGCGATCGACCTGTTCGACAAGGCGGGCGTGCCGGTGATCGGGTTGGTCGAGAATATGGCGGGTTACGCCTGCCCGCATTGCGGCGAGGTGTCCGACCCCTTCGGCCAGGGCGGTGCAGAGGCGACAGCGGCGAAGCTCGGCCTGCCGTTCCTCGGCCGGGTGCCGCTGGCGATCGACATTCGCGTCGCCTCCGATGCCGGCAAGCCGCCGGCGGCGGAGGCGGACGATCGCGTATTCGCGCCGATCGCGGTGCGCGTGGCGGCGTGGCTGGCGGCGCATTGAGCCGCCGCCCGCACCGGGAACCCGCGTGCCCCGCGTCGGTATAGTCTTCGTCCAAATGGAGACCCGCCGATGCCGTTGACCGACGATGCCGCGATCAGGACCCTGCTCGAGAACGCCCGCACGATCGCGATGGTCGGCGCGTCGGATCGCCCCGACCGCCCCTCTTATGGCGTGATGGCGATGCTGCAGCGGCACGGCTATCGCGTCATCCCGGTCAATCCTCAGATCACCGGCGAGCACGTCCACGGCGAGTTCGTGTTCCGGGAGCTGGCACAGCTGGGCGATCCGATCGACATCGTCGACATCTTCCGCCGGCCGGAGGCGGCCGGAGCAGCGGTGGACGAGGCGATCGCGGTCGGCGCCAAGGCGGTCTGGCTGCAACTCGGCGTGATCAATCACGAGGCGGCGGCGCGGGCCGAGGCGGCGGGTCTGCAGGTGGTGATGGACCGCTGTCCGGCGATCGAAATCCCGCGGCTGGGGGTGGCGCCGATCACGGCTTGATTTGGCCACATTGCTTCGCGAGGGTGACGGCCGACCGATGATCGGTGGAGGTGGCCGATGCTGATTGCGCTGTTGCTGACCCAGGCCGCGCCGACCGCCGCGTCGGCCCCGCCGACCAGGCCGATTCTCGACCAGAAATGCACCTACGATCGCGATCGCACCGACATCACCGTCTGTGGCCGCCGCAATGCCGACCGGTTCCGGGTGCCGATCCTGGTTCACGAGCCCGGCGACCCGCGCCACGAGACGGTGCCCGCCGAACGCGAGCGGCTGCTGGCGCGATCGAACCCGGTCAAGGACCTCAGCCCGTTCCTGGTCGGCGGCGGCATGACCGGCGTGACGGTCAGCTCGACCGGCGCCGTGACCGGCGCGACCGACCGGCCGCTGGCGCCATGATCCTGCTCGCCCTGGCCTTGCAAGCCGCCGCGCCCGCCGTGCCGCAGACCAAGGCCGACGGGTCGCAGAGCTGGTCGATCCTGACCAGGCCGCCATGCGGGGCCAAGGACGAAAAGGGCGACATCGTCGTCTGCGCAAACGGCGAGAAACTGCCCGAGCTTCCCGATACGGAGCCGTCGACGAGCGGGCGCGGTGCCAATCCCGATCTGTCGCCGAAGCAGGCGCTGGCGTTGCAGGCCACCCCCTGCGGCGCGCGGATGGCGGGCTGCACCGTCGGCTTCGGGCCACCGATCGTCCCGATGGTGACGGCGCTGGCCAAGGCGGCCAAATCGGCCTTCGCCAAGAGGCCCGACAAGACGGGCCGCGTCGCGATCCCGCTCGACGATCCGTCGGGGCCGCTGCCGCCGTTGCAACCCTAGCGGCGGATCCGGCGGACGGCGCGGGCGACGGCGGGATGGCCGCTTGCCCGCTTGGCAAGTGCCACCGCGCCATCGAACCCCGCCAGCGCGGCCAGCGTCGCGCGATTGGCGAGGGTCGGGCGGAGCAGCAGCAGGTCGACGCAGGCGACACCACCGCTGGCGAACTGGCGCTTGTGCTGCCCCTCGCCCTCGGTGAAATCGAACCAGCGGAAACGGTCGGCGAACAGGTCGCGCATCGCGGCGGCGTGCAGCACGCTGCCCGGCGACAGGTCGCCGTGCGCCGGGTCGTGGCCGACGTGCATGTACAGCAGCGCCTCCCCCTCCGCCGTGCAGCAGAGATAGGCGACCGGCCGACCGTCGATCAGCAACAGCCAGGCACGTAGATCGTCGCGCGCGGCGGCGGCGCGCAACTGGGTCGGGTCGGTCGGCAGGCCGGTGTCGAGCAGCCGCTCCTGATAGGTCGTCGCCGACACCTGCCGCGCGAGCGGGTGGAAGACGTCGAACTCGGCGGGCGTGCGATAGGCGCGGATCTCGGCACCGAGCGCCGCCGCCCTCTTCGCCTTGCGCTTCAGCGTCGAGCGCGCCTGCCCCGACAGGCCGGCCAGCCAGGCGTCGTGGCCGATCGTCAGATCGGTGTAGTAGCGCGTATAGCGCTGGCGCACCGCGGCGATCAGGCCGGCACCGCTCACGCCGTCGAGCGCGCCCGCCGCCAGCGAGGTGACGAGATAGCCATCGTCCTGCGGCGGCGGCAGCGGCGGGGTGATGCCGGCCATCGCCTGGATCAGCGTCAGCGGCACGCGCGTCAGCCGCCGCGGCACGGTGGCGAGCGTCCGCGCGCCGATCTGAAATTTCAAGGCGGCAACGGTCATCAGGCGCGCTCGGCGACCCAGTTCGACCAGAGCTGCTCCGTCTGTCGCCAGCGCCGGCGCAATCCATGGGGGGCGAGCGGACGGTCGTCCCGGTCAAGCGGCAGGTCGGGCCGATCGGCGAAATGCACGGTGGGAAGGCGGTCGCGTCGCTCCTCCAGCGCCTGGCACAGCGCCGCGAAACGACGGACGTGAACGCTGTTGGCACGGGTGCCGAGCCGATTGGCGAGCTCGAACCCGTGGCTGACGATCGTCACCGCCGCATGACCGCGCGCCGCGGCATGATCCAGCGCGGCGGCGGCCTCCCCCGCCGACAGCGCGCAGAGCTGAAAATGACGGTAGCGGCCCGGACCCTCGGCGATCACCGTCACCGGCACCTCGACCACGCCGACGTCGAGCGGCGCGATCCGGTCGGCGGGCAGGCCGATGCGG
>JAEWJQ010000101.1 GCA_023386515.1 Pseudomonadota bacterium
GCATTGGGTCGCGCGAGCCAGCGTGGCGCCGCGCGCACGCCATGACGCGCCGCCTCGGCCTGATCCGGTTCGCTGACCGTCGACACCAGGATGCCGCCCGGGCGCAGCGTGCCCCACGACCGCGCCCGCGTGTCGCCATCGACTAGATCGAACACCAGGTCGACGTCGCGGGCGATCTCCTCGAACCGCTCGCTGGTGTGATCGATCGCGCGATCGGCGCCGAGCTCGCGGAGCAGATCCTGGTCGTCGGCGCCGGCGGTGGCGAACACCTCCGCCCCCTTCCAGCGGGCCAACTGTACGGCGAATTGGCCGACGCCGCCGGCGCCGCCGTGGATCAGCACCCGCTGCCCCGATTGCAGCCCCCCGTGATCGAACAACCCCTGCCACGCGGTCATCGCCGCCAGCGGGATCGCCGCGGCGGTCGTCATGTCGACCCCGTCGGGGATGGCGCACAGTTCGATCGCCTTGACGATGACGTAATCGGCCTGCGCCCCGCGATCGAAATCGATGAAGGCGAAGACCGGGTCGCCGTGGCGCACCATGTAATGCGCCCGCGTGCCGAACGTCTCGATCGTGCCGGCGAGATCGCGGCCGAGCACCGCCGGAAGCTGCGCCTCGCCGACCGGCGGGAATTGCCCTTCGCGGGTCTTGTAGTCGACCGGGTTGACGCTGGCGGCATGGACACGGACCAGCACCTCGTCGTCCTGCGGCACGGGCAACGGCAGGTCGCGGACCTCCATCACCTCGGGTCCGCCGAAGCGCGGGATCACCAGCGCACGACCGCTTCGCGGCGCCGTCTCGGGCGATACCGACTCGCGCATGGGATTGTCGGTGGCCATGGTCGCTCTGTCCTTCCTGTCCTATCTCAACCGCTCCGAACGCGACGCATCGGCGAGCGATCCCCCGGCGAGACGCCCGCCACCGCACTTTCGGCTTGCACCGCGGCCCCGCGACCGCCATGCGCCGCCGCGCCTACCACCGACATGTTCATCCAGACGAAAGGTCTCGCCATGGTTGCCTGGTTCCAGGCGCTGATGCCCAAGCAGGGGCGTTTCTTCGAGCAGTTCGAGGCGCATGCCGCGACGTTGGTCGCCGGGGCGGAGGCGCTGCAGCGGCTGTTCGCCAGCGAGGGCACGACCGCGCAGCATATCGCCGAGATCGTGCGCCGCGAGCATGAGGCGGACGACATCACCCGCGACGTGCTGCAGGACGTGCGCCGCGTCTTCGTGACGCCGTTCGACCGCTCGGCGATCACCGACCTGATCGGCGTGATGGACGATTCGATCGACCAGATGAACCAGACCGCCAACACGATCGAGCTGTACGAGGTGACCGCCTTCGCCCCCGACATGCGCGCCATGGCGGATTTGGCGGTCGAGGCGGCGCGCGTCACCGCGCAGGCGATCCCGCTGCTCCGCCATCTCGATCGCAATGCGGCTGAGCTGCACGATCTGACCGCGCGGCTGGTGGCGATCGAGGGCCGCGTCGACGAGCATCACGCCGCCGGGCTGAAGGCGCTGTTCAAGGCGTGCGGCGACAATCAGCCGATGCGCTTCATCGTCGATCGCGAGATCTACAGCCATCTCGAACGGATCGCCGACCGGTTCGAGGACATCGCCAACGAGATCCAGGGTCTCGTGATCGACCACGCCTGAGGCGCGCGCGACATGACCATCTCCTTCACCGTGCTGGTCCTGCTGATCGGCGTGGCGCTGCTGTTCGATTTCCTGAACGGCCTGCACGATGCGGCGAACTCGATCGCCACCGTCGTCTCGACCCGCGTGCTGAAGCCGCATCATGCGGTGCTGTGGGCGGCCTTCTTCAACTTCATCGCCTTCACGGTGTTCGGGCTGCACGTCGCCAATACGGTCGGCAAGGGCATCGTCGATGCGCAGGTGATCGACCCGCAGGTGATCTTCGGCGCGCTGATGGGCGCGATCAGCTGGAACGTCATCACCTGGCGCTTCGGCATCCCGTCCTCGTCCAGCCACGCGCTGATCGGCGGGCTGCTCGGCGCCGGCATCGCCAAGGTCGGCCCCTCGGCGATCGTCTGGTCGGGCGTGCGCAACACGATCGCAGGCATCTTCGTGTCGCCCGCGGTCGGCCTGATCCTCGCGCTGGCGCTGGTGCTGGTCGTCGCCTGGACCTCGCTCCGCCTGACGCCGATGGGTGTCGATCGCCGCTACCGTAAGCTGCAGCTCGTCTCTGCGGCGCTGTACAGCCTCGGCCACGGCGGCAACGACGCGCAGAAGACGATGGGGATCATCGCCGTGCTGCTCTATTCGGAGGGCATGCTCGGCGGCGAGTTCCACATCCCCTTCTGGGTGATCCTGGCGTGCCAGGCCGCCATGGCGGCAGGCACGATGTCGGGCGGCTGGAAGATCGTCCACACCATGGGCTCGAAGATCACGCGGCTGACCCCCGCACAGGGCTTCTGCGCCGAGACCGGCGGCGCGATCACGCTGTTCCTCGCCAACGTCGGCGGCATCCCGGTGTCGTCGACGCACACGATCACCGGCGCGATCGTCGGCGTCGGCTCGGCCCGGCGCCTGTCGGCGGTGCGCTGGAACGTCGCCAGCCGGATCGTCGTCGCCTGGATCGTCACGCTGCCGGCGGCCGGCCTGATCGGCGCGCTCTGCTATGAGGCGACGCGGCTCATCGCCAGGTGAGCAGGATGCGCGATGCGTCCGGCTGACGGACGACGCGGAGCGCCATCACCCCCGTCATTCCCGCCCAGGCGGGAATCTAGAAACGCTGGCGTAGCGGCCCTTGCGAAGACCTGCGCATCTGGATCCCCGCCTCCGCGGGGATGACGGACTATGGCGATGGCGGTGCCACTTCCCCACGGTCGCTCGGCGCGACCTGCCACACGGTCAAATTGCCACGACAGCTTGCGGGTGTCGGCCAGCAATCAGTCGGGTAACGATACGCGCGGCCGTCAACCCGCCCCCGCCGTCATTCCCGCGCAGGCGGGAAACCAGAAACTCTGGCGTAGCGGCCCTTGCGAAGACCTGCGCATCTGGATCCCCGCCTCCGCGGGGATGACGGACTATGGCGATGGC
>JAEWJQ010000107.1 GCA_023386515.1 Pseudomonadota bacterium
CGCTTGGCCCGGCCCTTGGCGACGGCGGCGCTCGCGGCGGCCGCGGCCATCGTCAGCCCGGCGGCGAGCATCTCGCGCCCCTGCGGCGTATTGGCCTTTTCCAGCACCGCGCCGCCGATCTCGCGTACCTCCTTGGGCAGGCGGATGCCCATCACCTCCTTGGGCAGCTTCGCCGTCTTGCTCTTCTTCTTGTCGCCGCGCTTCTTGCTCATGACCGCCTCTTCGCTGTGCTGCACCTAGGTAATACACGCCCGCATCAAATCAACGGGTGCTGGCAGGCCGGTTCGCGCGTTCCTATCTGCCCAACCTAGCATAATCCCCGGAACAGAAGTAGAACCGCGAGCATGAGCCTTACCACCATCTCCGTCCGCGGCGCGCGCGAGCACAATCTCAAGGACGTCGACTTCGACATCCCCCGCGACACGCTGACGGTGATCACCGGCCTCAGCGGCTCCGGCAAGTCGAGCCTCGCCTTCGACACCATCTATGCCGAGGGCCAGCGCCGCTATGTCGAAAGCCTGTCGGCCTATGCGCGCCAGTTCCTCGAACTGATGCAGAAGCCGGACGTCGACCATATCGAGGGCCTGTCGCCGGCGATCTCGATCGAGCAGAAGACGACCAGCCGTAACCCGCGCTCGACCGTGGCGACGGTGACCGAGATCTACGACTATATGCGCCTGCTGTGGGCGCGCGTCGGCATCCCCTACAGCCCGGCGACCGGCGAGCCGATCGCGGCGCAGACGGTCAGCCAGATGGTCGACCGCGTCATGACCCTGCCGGAGGGGACGCGCCTCTATCTGCTCGCGCCTGTGGTGCGCGGCCGCAAGGGCGAATATCGCAAGGAACTGGCGGAGTGGCAGAAGGCGGGCTTCACCCGCGTCCGCATCGACGGCCAGATCCACGAGATCGACGAAGCGCCCGCGCTTGACAAGAAGTTCAAGCACGACATCGAGGTGGTCGTCGACCGGCTGGTGATCCGCGAGGACATCGCCACCCGTCTCGCCGAAAGCTTCGAGACCGCGCTCGCGCTTGCCGACGGCCTCGCCTATGTCGACCCGGCCGATCCGGCGACCGACGAATATACCCCGCACACGCCCAAGTCGGCGGTGCTCGGCGATCACGCGCCGCCGGGCCGCATCGTGTTCAGCGAGAAGTTCGCCTGCCCGATCAGCGGCTTCACCATCCCCGAGATCGAGCCGCGGCTGTTCTCGTTCAACGCGCCGCAGGGCGCCTGCCCGGCGTGCGACGGCCTGGGCGAGAAATTGCTGTTCGACGAGGATCTCGTCGTCCCCAATCACGACCTTTCCATCAAGAAGGGCGCGGTCGTGCCCTGGGCCAAGTCCAACCCGCCCTCGCCCTATTACATGCAGGTGCTCGGCAGCCTCGCGCGCGAGCTCAAGTTCGACCTCGACACGCCGTGGAAGGACCTCCACCCGGAGGTGCAGGACAAGATCCTGTTCGGCACCGGCAAGACGCCGGTCACGCTGACCTTCATCGACGGCAAGAAGAGCTACGACGTCAAGAAGCCGTTCGAGGGCGTCATCGGCAACCTCAACCGCCGCATGCTGCAGACCGAGAGCGCGTGGATGCGCGAGGAGCTGTCGCGTTATCAGTCGAGCCGCCCGTGCGAGGTGTGCCACGGCGCGCGCCTCAAGCCGGAGGCGCTGGCGGTGAAGATCGCCGGCCAGGACATCGCCCACGCCACCCATCTGTCGGTGGTCGACGCACTGGCCTTCTTCACCGCCATGCCGGAGACGCTGTCGGACCAGCAGCGCGCGATCGCCGAACGCATCCTCAAGGAGATCGTCGAGCGCCTCGGCTTCCTCAACAACGTCGGGCTCGATTACCTCAACCTCGACCGCACCAGCGGCACGCTGTCGGGTGGCGAGAGCCAGCGCATCCGCCTCGCCAGCCAGATCGGCAGCGGCCTGTCGGGCGTGCTCTACGTGCTCGACGAACCCTCGATCGGGCTCCACCAGCGCGACAACGACATGCTGCTCGCGACGCTCCGCCGGCTGCGCGACCTCGGCAACACCGTGCTCGTCGTCGAGCATGACGAGGATGCGATCCGCACCGCCGACTATGTCATCGACATGGGGCCGGGCGCCGGCGTCCACGGCGGTCAGGTCGTCGCCAAGGGCACGCTCAAGCAATTGCTGAAGAGCAAGACCAGCGTCACCGCCGACTATCTGAACGGCGTGCGCGAAGTGCCCGTCCCCGCGCAGCGCCGCAAGGGCAACGGCAAGAAGCTGACCGTCCACAACGCCCGCGCCAACAACCTGACCGGCGTCACCGCCAGCGTACCGCTCGGCACCTTCACCTGCATCACCGGCGTCAGCGGCTCGGGCAAGTCGAGCTTCACCATCGACACGCTCTTCGCCGCCGCCGCGCGCCAGCTCAACGGCGCGCGCATCCTCGCCGGCAAGCACGACAAGGTGACGGGGCTCCAGCACCTCGACAAGGTGATCGACATCGACCAGTCGCCGATCGGCCGCACCCCGCGCTCCAACCCGGCGACCTACACCGGCAGCTTCACGCAGATCCGCGACTGGTTCGCCGGCCTGCCGGAGGCGCAGGCGCGCGGCTACAAGCCCGGCCGGTTCAGCTTCAACGTCAAGGGCGGCCGCTGCGAGGCGTGCCAGGGCGACGGCGTGCTCAAGATCGAGATGCACTTCCTGCCCGACGTCTACGTCACCTGCGACGTCTGCCACGGCGCGCGCTACAATCGCGA
>JAEWJQ010000133.1 GCA_023386515.1 Pseudomonadota bacterium
CCGCCCGGACATCGGCCGCGCGCAGGCGGTGCTCGGCTGGCAGCCCCGCGTCGGGCTCGCCGAGGGACTGTCGCGCACCTGCGCCTGGTTCGCCGACGAACTTGCCGCGCCGCGCGAGCCGGCCGTCTTGTCATGCGCCGCCGAATGAGCCCGGGAACGTTACGCCCGCGCACCGGTTGAGCGCCGCATGAGGGATGATCCGGAAGACGATCTCGCCACCCATCCGCTGACCGGCCGTTTCCTGCTGCGGCGCGGTCGGGCGCGCATGTCGGCGGAGGAGCGGCGCGTGCTGGAAGATGGGGCTTCGGAGGTTAAGACCTATCCGGGCCGGCATCAGCTGGTCCGCCGCGGCCAGCCGATCCATCACAGCATGTTCCTGGTCGACGGTTTCGTCAGCCGCTACATGGACGATCGCGAAGGCTATCGACAGATCGTGTCCGTCCACGTGCCGGGCGACTTCGTCGACCTGCACGGCTTTCCGACCGGCCGGCTCGACCATGATATCGCGACGCTCGGCCCGGTCCGAGTCGCGATCTTCGACCATGATCAGCTGACCCGGATCACCGAGGAGCATCCGCGGCTCGGCCGTTTCCTGTGGTTCGCGACGCTGATCGATGCCGCGATGCATCGCGAATGGATCTTCCGGCTCGGCCGGCTCGGCGCCGAAGGGCGGCTGGCGCATTTCTTCTGCGAATTGAACGCGCGGATGGAAGCCGTCGGCCTAGCCCAGGACGGTCGCTTCACGCTGGCCCTGACCCAACCCGAACTGGCGGAGGCGTGCGGGCTGACCGGCGTCCACGTCAACCGGACCCTGCGCACGCTGCGCGAGGAAGGGCTGATGAACTTCCGCTCCGGCGAGGTGACGATTCTCGACCAAAAGCGGCTCGCCGCCGTCGCCGAATTCGAACCCGACTATCTCTATTGTGACTGGGCGGCTTGGAAGGGGATCTAGGACCGATCCGCCAGGGCCTTTTCTCGCGCGGGACGAAATGCTCTAACCCTTTGATGCGCTTCCTCTTCGCTTCCGCCGCCCTGATCGCTGCGCCGCTCGGCGCCCAGATCGCACCGCCCGTAGCCGACCCGTTGATCGGGACGGGCGGGGAGGGGCATACCTTCCCCGGCGCCACCGCGCCGTTCGGCATGGTGCAGCTCAGCCCTGACACGGATACCGGCTGCGAAATCCGGCAATGCTACGGCCACGCGGCGGGCTATCGGTACGAGGACCCGACGATCCAGGGGTTCAGCCACACGCACTTTTCCGGTGCCGGCCATTCCGACCTCGGCGACGTGCTGGTGATGCCGGTCGGCGGCGACACGGTGCCGATGGACCCGGGCGATCCGAAGGTGCCGCTGTCCGGCTATCGTTCGCGCTTCAGTCATGCGCGCGAAAGCGCGACGCCTGGCTATTATGCGGTGACGCTGGACGACCGGCACATCCGCGCCGAGCTGACCGCGGGGACGCGCGTCGGCGTGCATCGCTATCGCTTCGGCGGGCAAAACGCGCATCTGGTCCTCGACCTGCGCACGTCGTTGTACAATTATCCGGGCAAGATCCTGTGGTCGGGCCTGCACCTCCGCCCCGACGGCACGCTGACCGGTTTTCGCGAGACGCGCGGTTGGGCGCCGGGGCGCAAATTGTTCTTCGCGATGCGCTTTTCCGCGCCGCTCAAGGACCACGCCTTCGTCGATCGCGACGCCAACGTCCCCTACAAGGGCTTCGCCGGTCCCGGCCGCGGCAGTGACGCGCTGGCCGAAAAGCTCGGCCGCCAGCTCGAGGCGCGGCTCGACTTCGGCAAGCTGCAGACGCTGGAGGTGCGCGTCGCCCTGTCCGGCGTCGACGAGGACGGTGCGGTCGCCAATCTCGACGCCGAGCCCGGCGACTTCGACGCGGTCCTCGCCAAGACCAGGGCGGCATGGGCCAAGGCGCTCGGCGCGGTGCAGATCGATGCCGATGCGCCGATCCGCACCAGCGTCTACACCGCCCTCTATCATAGCCTGCTTGCCCCCAGCGTGTGGAGCGACGCCGACGGCCGCTTCCGCGGGCCCGACGACCAGGTGCATCGCGCCGACGGCTATACCGTCCGCTCGACCTTCTCGCTGTGGGACACGTTCCGGGCGGAACATCCGCTGCTGACGCTGATCCAGCCGGCGCAGACGACCACCGACGTGGTCCGCTCGCTGATCGACAGCCGCCGTTACAGCCCCGACGGCATCCTGCCGGTGTGGCAGTTCGCCGGGCGCGAGACGTGGACGATGATCGGCTACCACGCCGTGCCGGTGATCGCCGACGCCTATCTAAAGGGGATCGGCGGCTTCGACGCCAAGGCGGCGCTCGACGCGATGGTCGCCAGCGCGACCTACGCACCCTACGGTGGCCTCGGCGAATATATGAAGCGTGGCTATGTGCCGATCGACAAGGAGCCGGAGGCCGCGTCGAAGACGGTCGAATATGCCTATGACGACTGGACCATCGCCCGCATGGCCCGTGCGATGGGCCGCAACGACGTAGCCGCCACCTTCGAGGAGCGGGCCGGCAACTGGCGCAACAGCTTCGACGCCAAGACCGGCTTCCTGCGCGCCCGCAAGAGCGACGGCAGCTTCCGCACGCCCTTCGACCCGACCGCGATCAACTACGGCTCCGATTACACCGAGGGCAATGCCTGGCAGTACAGCTGGTTCATGCCGCAGGATCAGGGCGGCCTGTTCCGCCTGCTCGGCGGCGACCACAAGGTGGTCGCCAAGCTCGATGCGATGTTCGACTATGACAACAGCAAGCTCGACTACAGCCATGCCGAGGATATCGCCGGGCTGATCGGCCAATATATCCACGGCAACGAGCCGAGCCATCACGTCGCCTATCTTTACGTCCTCGCCGGTCAGCCGTGGCGGACGCAGGAACGGCTCGCCCAGATCGTCGCCAGCCAATACAAGCCGACCCCCGACGGCCTGTCGGGCAACGCCGACCTCGGCCAGATGTCCGCCTGGCTGGTGTTCACCGCGCTCGGCTTCTATCCGGTGACGCCGGGCACCAACCAATATGTCATCGGCCGGCCCTTCGTCCGTCGCGCGGTATTGACGCTGCCCAATGGCAAGACGTTCACGATCCGCGCGGACGGGCTGAACGACGCCAACCGCTATGTCGGCCAGGTCACGCTCGACGGCACGCCGCTGACGCACAGCTACATCACGCACGAACAGATCATGGCGGGCGGCGAACTGCGCTTCACCATGCAGGCGACGCCGAACCGGACCTGGGGGAGTGCCAAGGCCGCGCGACCCTATTCGATGACGCCCTTCTGATCGCCGGCCGGGGGTGACGTCCCGGCCAGCGTGGTTATGGTGGCGCGATGACCGCACCGGCCGCCCCCAACCATCGCCTCCGCTCGATCCTCGGCGGTTCGGCGGGCAACCTCGTCGAATGGTTCGACTGGTACGTCTATTCCGCCTTCGGCCTCTATTTCGCGCCGCACTTCTTCCCGAAGGGCAATCCGACCGCGCAACTGCTCAACACCGCCGCGATCTTCGCGGTGGGGTTCGTGATGCGGCCGGTCGGCGCGTGGATCATGGGCATCTACGCCGACCGCTACGGCCGCAAGGCGGGGCTGACGCTGTCGGTGG
>JAEWJQ010000154.1 GCA_023386515.1 Pseudomonadota bacterium
CAATGGGGCCGCTAGCGATCCATCCGGCGGGGTTCGGGCTGGTAGGTGAACCTGCCGACGGTGCCGCATCGCCATCCGACGATTGGTGCCAAGGGTTCCGGGCCCATCCGATCGGCCGGTAACCAGACGTAAGGAGCGAGGTGCTAGGCCGGGACCAATTGTCCGGAGCACGAATGTCGATCCTTTCTGCCACGTCCCGCCGCATCAAGATCCTGGCCGTGCTCGCGATCGGACTGTTGGTGGGCATATCGCTGATCGTCAGCGGCCTTGATCGGCATGCCGATCGCCTGTTCGATCCCCTGCGGGCCATCGCCGCTCCGCGCGCACCGAGCGGCAAGATCGTCGTCGTTGAAATGGACGCAGCGAGCGTCGCGGCGATCCGGCAATGGCCGTGGCCGCGCGAACATTATGCCGTGGTGACCGACCGCTTGCGCCGCGCCGGCGCCGCATCGGTCACGTTCGATGTCGATCTGTCCTCGGCCAACACGCCTGCCGGCGACCGCAGCCTGGCCGCCGCCCTTGCGCGGGCCGATGGATTGGTCGCGCTGCCGACCTTTGCCCAGCAGGCCCGATCCGGCGACCGCCGTTCGATCGACGCATTGCCGCTCGCGATGTTCCGCCCGCATGTCGCCCTCGCATCGGTCAGCATGCAGCCCGATAGCGATGGTGTGGTGCGGCGCGCGCCCTTTGGCACCATCACCGCCGGCACGCCGCGTCCGTCGCTGTCGGCCTATATCGCCAAACGATCGGGAAGCGCCGACACCTTCTTCCCGATTGATTTCGGAGTGAGTCCGGAGCGACTGCCGCGCCTGAGCTTTATCGACGTGCGCGATGGACGCTTCGCGCCTGATGCGGTGCGTGGCCGGGATATATTGATCGGCGCCACCGCAATCGAAATGGGGGATCGCTACGCGACGCCCCATTGGGGCGTGATACCGGGTGTCATCGTTCAGGCACTCGCTGCGGAAACTTTGCTGCGCGGCATACCGACGTTCGGCAGCGCGGCGATCCCGATCGCTTTGGCATTGCTGCTCGGCGCGCTGGCCGTCGTGCCGCGGCGCCTGGTATCCGCATTGCTGCTTGCCGCTGCCGCCCCGATCGCCCTCGCCAGCCTGGCGATCGTCGCACAATCGACCCTCGGCATCGTCTATCCGGTGACCGCGGCCATGGCGGTGCTGGTCGTCGTCCATGGCTTGTGGCTGACGCTGCGCCTCGCCGATCGTGCGGAGCAACAGCGTTGCATCGACGAGGATACCGGCATCGGTAACCAGCGCGCGATCATCCGCGACTTCGGATCGGCGACACCCGCGCCGGTCCTCGTCGCGCAGGTCGGCAATTTTGATACGGTGGTGACGCTGCTCGGCGAACGCGCCGGACACGACCTGATCTTGCGCCTCGCCGAACGGTTGCGGATCGCGGCCGGCGATGCCGCCGTCTATCGGATCGGCGACCGCCTGCTGGCGATGCGCCTCGACATGTCGGCGGAGGAGCGGGTCGACTTTCAGGAAGGGTTGCGCGCGCTGCTGACGCAGCCGGTCGAGATCCTGGGCCGTCGCGTCGACGCCGCCGTCCATGTCGGCATCGCGGATCAGGGGCAGAGCTTGCACGACCGCCTGATCGACGCGACCCGCGCCGCCAACGAGGCTGCAGCCGAAGGCGTATTCCGTCGCGACAGCGCGGTGGATGTCGAGGCGATGGAGCGCCGCCTGGTGCTGATGGGCGAACTGGATCAGGCCCTCGCGCGCGGCGAGATCGAGGTCCATTACCAGCCCAAGCTCGATATCGGCGCCGACCGCATCACCAGCGTTGAAGCGCTCGTGCGATGGCGGCATCCCGTACGCGGCCTGATCGGACCCGATGCCTTCATTCCCTTCGCGGAACAGTCGGACCGTATCGGACCGCTCACCCTGTACGTGATCGAACGCACGATGCGCGACCTCGCCCAGTGGCGAGACCACGGCCTGATCCTGACCGGAGCAGTCAATCTGTCGGCGACGCTGATCGCCCTGTCCGCGTTCGCGCAGGCCGTCGATGCGCTGCTTGCCGGCAATATCGTATCACCCGACAATCTGATTTTCGAAGTGACTGAATCCGCAACGCTGGCCGACCCAGAACGCGCCGCGGCGACGCTGCGCCGCTTCCGTGCCCAGGGAGTCGGCATATCGATGGATGATTACGGCACCGGCCAATCGACACTCAGCTACCTGCGCCAGCTGCCGCTGACCGAACTCAAGATCGACCGCAGCTTCGTGCAGCACGCTGCGCACAACCACGCCGATGCCCTGATGGTGCGATCGACCATCGCGCTGGCTCACGATCTGGGCCTCAAGGTCGTGGCGGAAGGGATCGAGGATCAGGACTGTCTCACGTTCCTGCGCACGGCGGGATGCGATATGGCGCAGGGCTATCTGATCAGTCGTCCGCTCCCGGTCGATGCACTCGGAGCGCTGCTGCGGAACAGGCTCGCCGCTTAATCTGGCGAGCCGCGGGTTGTCCATCGCAGCCCTGCCCCCCGATGCATGTCTGCCATGCGCCGGCCTTCCCGCTCCAGCCGAGGTGAAATGGACACGATCGCCGGGCGGGGACGCCGTCGATCTCCATTCGTAAAGCGAGCCTGTCCGGAGAGCCGTGTGGCGCTACCGGCAGGCTCATGACGAAGTTGGAGCGGCTGGCAAAGTGCTGACGAGGGAGTGAGCCTCCGCACGCCCAACACCGTGGGGTCAGGTGTCGGGCAGCTCCAGGGCTTCAGAAATTTGCTCGGAGGTCAGGGCCGCGTCGAACGATAGCCCCGACTTGCCCAGATGACTCCAGACGACGCGGGCGCTGTGGACCTGGCCGAACAATTGCACCTGCGCCACATCCCCGACACGAGGCGCGGCGCGCGTATGCACGCACGTGCCCGACGTGGAAATGTTCAGGAGATGCGCGCGCACGGTCGTTTCCGTCAGCGTGACTTCGGCCGGCAAGAACGTCTTGTAGCGTCGAGATCGAGGTTGATGCACGGCCCGCCTCTCCATCCAGTGCTCTAGCGAAGTAGATACATCCTAGAGCTTGATCTTCTTCAGAATGCCATCGACGAGTGTGCCGGCATCCTTGGTCGCCTTTGCTGCGGCATCCGCGGCGGCCTTTGCCGCATCGTCGGCCGCCTTCTGTGCGGCCTTTGCAATATCGGCCTGCTGCTTCGCGGCATCCGCTGCCGCTTTCGCGGCATCCTTGGCGGCGTCTTTCGCGGCCTTTTCCGCGTCTTTAGCAGCCTTGTCCTTGGCCATCTTGTCCGCATCATCGGCCGCTTTCGCGGCATCGGCGGCGGCCTTCTGAGCGTCCTTATCGGAGGCAGCCTTTGCCGCCTCCTTGGCCGCCTTGTCGGCTGCCGCCTGCGCGGCCTGGGCGTTGGCCTTGTCCGCCGCTGCCGCCGCGTCGCTCGCGGCC
>JAEWJQ010000163.1 GCA_023386515.1 Pseudomonadota bacterium
GCCGCCGACCTGCTCAGCCAGGCCGAACACGACACGGTCACGCAATCGATCCTGTTCACCGACGACGCGGCCTTCGCCGAGGCGGTGGCGGTGCAGGTCGAGTTGGAACTCGGGCAACTCGCCACCCACGCGGTCGCGCGGGCTGCCTGGGATGCCAATGGCGCCATCGTCGTCGTCGAGCGGCTGGAGGACGCCTGCGCGCTGGTCGACCGACTCGCGCCGGAGCATCTGCAACTGTCGGTCGACGATCCCCAGGCGCTGTTCGACCGCGTCCGCCACGCCGGCAGCGTCTTCCTCGGCAAACACACGCCGGAGGCGATCGGCG
This sequence comes from Pseudomonadota bacterium, assembly GCA_023386515.1. The sequence goes on from JAEWJQ010000163.1 coordinate 326, forward strand.
ATTACGTCGCCGGGCCTAATCACGTCCTGCCGACCGGGCGACGCGCACGCTTCTCCTCGGGCCTGTCGGTGCTGGATTTCATGAAGCGGACCAGCTTCCTCGGCCTCGACCAGAGCGCGCTCGCCGAGCTTGGCCCCGCCACCGTCGCCCTAGCTCATGCTGAGGGGTTGCCGGCGCACGCACGCTCGGTCGCGCTGCGACTGCGTCTCAACAACCAATAACAAATTCAAGGGCGTATCGGGCAGGCTTAAGCATTTATTAGTGAGGTTGGTCGAAAACGGACTGATTACTTATCCGAGTCCGGCAGAAGCGTGGGCTGACTTGGGAGAGTCCGAATGCCCGAAGACCGTCGTCACAAGATCAATGGCCGCGCCCATCAGCGTTTTCCGACCTCCTTCGAAGCCTGGATCGGACGGCACGGCCTGTATCTTCCCGCTCAGGTGGCGGACGTTTCCGTTCGTGGCGCCAGGATCATGCTGCTGCACCATGTCATCACGCTGGCGATCGGCGAGCAGGTGACGTTGCGGGCCAATGGCTGCGAATTGGACGCGACGGTGGTGCGGCGCAGCTCCGATGGCTACGGCCTGCATTTCCTGTCGGACATCGCCCCGCTGCAGCTGGTCCGCGAAAACTATGCGCCACTGTCGCGCCTGAAGGGCCGTCGGCCGATCGCCGACATGCCGCCGGGACTCAGGGAAACCTCGCTCTCCGCCTGGAAGGGGTGACGGCGCCGCGTCACGCGCCTACATGCGCCCGATGTCCCGTACGCAAGATCGCACCAAGGCGCGCGCCGCCGCCCGTCTCGCCGCCGTCCAGGCGCTCTACCAGCATGAGATGGAGGGGACGGCGATCCCCGCGCTGCTCCACGAATTCCACCAGCACCGGATCGGCGCGACGATCGAGGACGTCGAATATGCCGACGCGGACGTCGATTTCTTCGACGATCTGGTCACCGGCGCCCATGCCCGCGCCGGCGAGATCGACCTCGCGATCGAGAAGAAGCTGGCCAGCGGCTGGACGCTCGCCCGCCTCGACAAGCCGATGAAGGCGTTGCTGCGCGCCGGCACCTACGAATTGATGGCGCGCAAGGACGTACCGGTCGGCGCGACGATCAGCGAATATGTCGACGTCGCCCACGCCTTCTACGAACGGCGCGAGACCGGCTTCGTCAACGGCCTTCTCGACGGCATCGCCAAGGACGTGCGGGCGGACACGCGCAACTGACCGAGGCGGACTTCCTCGCGGCGTTGCGCACCCTGCCGATCCACCCGGCGGCGCGGGGGCTGCGCGACGATGCCGCGCGGCTGGTGCTGGCGCCGCTGGTGGTGTCGACCGATACGCTGGTCGAGGGCGTCCACTTCCTGCCCGACGATCCGCCGCAGGACGTCGCCTGGAAGCTCGTCGCCACCAATCTGTCCGACATCGCCGGCAAGGGCGCCCGCCCGGAAGGCCTATTGCTGAACTACCCGCTGTCCGACGACGGCTGGGATCGCGCCTTTCTGGAAGGACTCGCCGAGGTGCTGTCCGCCTGCGGCACCGGCTTGCTGGGTGGCGATACGGTGACGTTGCCGGCCGGGGCGCCGCGGATCCTGACCGTCACCGCCTTCGGTGGCGATACGCCGGCGCCACCGCGCGGCGGGGCCGGCGAGAATGACGCTCTGTGGGTGACCGGGACGATCGGCGACGCCGGAGCCGGCCTCGCCATCGCACGTGGCGCCGCCGGGCCGGCCGCGCTCGCCGCGCGATATCGCCGCCCGGTGCCGCGCTTGGCCGAGGGGCGCGTGCTGTCGCGCGTCGCGCATGCGATGATGGACGTGTCCGATGGACTGCTGATCGACGCCGCACGCATGGCCGAGGCGAGCGGCCTGGCGGTCGAGATCGACCTCGCCGCAGTGCCGCTGTCCGCTGAGTATCGCCGCCATTCCGGTGACGATCGCGCAGCGCGCCTGGCGGCGGCGACCGCCGGCGACGATTATGAACTGCTGTTCGCAATGCCGGCCAACGTCCGACCCGCGGTCGCCGCAACCCACCTGGGCCGCTTCCGCCACGGCACCGGGCTGCATCTGTACGACGACGGTGTCGCGGTCCCGCTTCCTGCCCGTCTCGGCTATCTCCACCGGCTTGACTGAGGTGCTTGCGCTCGCTTCCGCCGCGCCATAGCCTCCCTCCACCGCGCGAGACCGGGGGCACATCGGCCGCGCGTCCACAGGAGAAGGACTTGCGCGAATGACCACGGTCACCCTCGCCATCCTCTGCGGCCTCGTCGCCGTGGTCTATGGCTTCGTCACCAGCCAACAGGTGCTGCGCGCCTCTCCGGGCGACGCCCGGATGCAGGACATCGCCGCCGCCATCCAGGAAGGCGCCAAGGCCTATCTGGGCCGCCAATATACCACCATCGCGATCGTCGGCGTCGTCGTCACGGTGATCCTGTTCGCCACCCTGGGAAGCCTGTCGACGATCGGTTTCCTGATCGGCGCGGTGCTGTCGGGTGTCGCCGGCTTCGTCGGCATGACCATCTCGGTACGCGCGAACGTCCGCACTGCGGAGGCGGCGCGGACCAGCCTACAGGGCGGCCTGACCATGGCCTTCCGCTCGGGCGCGGTGACCGGCATGCTGGTCGCCGGGCTCGGCCTGCTCGCGATCGCGACCTTCTTCTGGTATCTCACCGGCCCTGGCGGCCACGCGCCCGGTGACCGGATCATCGTCGAGGCGCTGCCCGCGCTGGCCTTCGGCGCCTCGCTGATCTCGATCTTCGCGCGGCTCGGCGGCGGCATCTTCACCAAGGCCGCCGATGTCGGCGCCGACCTGGTCGGCAAGGTCGAGGCGGGGATTCCGGAGGACGACCCCCGCAACCCCGCGGTCATCGCCGATAACGTCGGCGACAATGTCGGCGACTGCGCCGGCATGGCCGCCGACCTGTTCGAAACCTATGTCGTGACGCTCGGCGTGACGATGGTGTCGATCGCTCTGCTCGTCAAAGCCGACGCCGCCGAACTGATGCGGCTGATGAGCCTGCCCTTGCTCGTCGGCGGGGTGTGCATCATCACCTCGATCATCGGCACCTATATGGTGCGGCTCGGCCGCGGCACGATCATGGGCGCGCTGTACAAGGGGTTCTGGACCAGTGCGCTGTTGTCCATCCCGGCGATCTATCTCGCCTGCCGCTACGTGCTCGGCGACCTGCACCGTACGCTGGGCGGCGCAGGCTTCCTCGATGCGGTCACCGACGATCTGACCAGCGGCTATGACGCCCCGGCGGGCGCCACCGCGGCGCAGGTCGGTGCCAGCTTCACCGGCATGGACCTGTTCTGGTGCATGGTGATCGGCCTTGCCGTCACCGGCCTGATTGTCTGGATCACCGAATATTACACCGGCACCGCCTACCGCCCGGTCAAATCGATCGCCCAGGCGAGCGTCACCGGCCACGGCACCAACGTCATCCAGGGGCTGGCGATCAGTCTCGAAGCGACCGCGCTGCCGACCCTGGTCATCGTCGTCGCCGTCATCGCCACCTACCAGCTCGCCGGCGTCATCGGCATCGCCTTCGCCGCGACCGCGATGCTCGCGCTCGCCGGCATGGTGGTGGCGCTCGACGCCTA
>JAEWJQ010000171.1 GCA_023386515.1 Pseudomonadota bacterium
CGTATATTCCATGAAGATCGGTTTGGTCGGACTCGGCCGCATGGGCGGCAACATCGCGCGGCGGCTGATGAAGGCGGGGCATGAGGTCGTCGCCTTCGATCGCGCCAAGGAGGCGGTCGACAAGCTCGCCGCGGATGGCGCCATCGCCGCGACCTCGCTGCAGGACATGCGCGACAAGCTGGACAGTCCGGCGATCTGGTGGGTGATGCTGCCCGCCGGCGGCCCGACCGAGGACACGATTGCTGCGATCGCGGAGGATGCGCGCGAGGGCGATGTCATCATCGACGGCGGCAACACCTTCTACAAGGACGACATTCGCCGCGCGAAGGGGCTGCGCGACAAGGGCGTCCATTATGTCGACGTCGGCACCTCAGGCGGCGTCTGGGGGCTGGAGCGCGGCTATTGCATGATGATCGGCGGCGACGACGACACCGTGACGATGCTCGACCCGATCTTCGAGGCACTGGCGCCGGGCTATGGCTCCATTCCCCGCACGCCGGGCCGCGAGGGCGACGATCCGCGTGCGGAGAAAGGCTATATCCACGCCGGTCCGGCGGGCGCGGGCCATTTCGTCAAGATGATCCACAACGGTATCGAATACGGCCTGATGCAGGCCTATGCCGAGGGCTTCGATATCCTGAAGTCGAAGAGCAGCGACAAATTACCGGAAGACGAGCGGTTCGATCTCAACCTCACCGACATCGCCGAAGTCTGGCGGCGCGGCAGCGTGATCTCGTCCTGGCTGCTCGACCTGACCGCGATCGCCCTCGCCAAGGACGGCAAGCTCGAACAATTCACCGGCAGCGTCGCGGACTCGGGCGAGGGCCAGTGGACGATCGATGCGGCGATGGAGGAGAAGGTGCCGGCCAATGTGCTGACCGCGTCGCTGTTCGCGCGCTATCGCAGCCGCGTCGAACATACGTTCGGCGACAAGGTGTTGTCCGCGATGCGCTTCGGCTTCGGCGGACACGTCGAGATCCCGCAATGACGCCGATCCGGCTTGTCGTGTCCGACATCGACGGGACCCTGGTCGACAAGAGCAAGCAACTGACCCCGGCGACCACCGACGCCGTGCTGCGACTGGAGCAGGCGGGCGTCGGCTTCACCGTGATCAGCGCCCGTCCCCGGTCGGGGATCATGCCGATCGCCGACACGCTCGGGATCGACGCGCCGATGGCAGCGTTCAACGGCGGCATCATCTTCCGCCGCGACGGCACCGTCGACGAGCATCACGTCGTCGATCCGGCCGTGGTGCGCGGCGTGCTCGACCTTGCCGCCGACCAGAAGGTCGACACCTGGCTCTTCGCCGACGATCGCTGGTATGCCTCGGCCGAGAAGGGCGAGCATGTCGCCCACGAGCGGCTGGCATCCAACCAGGATCCGATCGTCACCGACGATTTCACGCCCTATATCGAACGGGCGGACAAGATCACCTTCGTCAGCGACGACCATGCACTGCTGAAGGCGCTGGCAGACCGTTGCGCACCGGCGTTCGGCAGCCGGGCGACGATCGTGCAGAGCCAGGTCTATTATCTCGACGTCACGGCGCTCGCCGGCAACAAGGGCGACGGCATGATCGCGCTGGCCCGCGCCTTCGACCAGCCGCTCGATGCGGTGGCGGCGATCGGCGACCAGTTCAACGATGTCCCGATGCTGGAACGCGCCGGCTTCGCGGTGGCCATGGGCAATGCACCCGATGCGGTGCAGGCGTTGGCCGACGCGGTCACCAGCGGCAATGACGCCGACGGCGTCGCCCATGCGATCGACACCCTGATCTTCCCCAGAATTGGAGTAAGTGCATGAAAGAGCTGGTTGCCTTCGACCTCGACGGAACGCTGGCCGAGAGCAAGCAGCCCTTGCAGGAACCGATGGGGGAGGCGCTGGCCGACCTGCTCGGCGTCGCGCATGTCGCGGTGATCTCGGGCGGTGACTGGCCGCAGTTCGACAAGCAGGTGGCAAGCCGCCTGCCGGCGCGCGCCGATCTGTCGAAGCTGTGGCTGATGCCGACCACCGGCACCAAGCTCTATACGCATCGCGACGGCGCCTGGTCGCCGGTCTATGCCGAACTGTTCGACGACGAGACCAAGGCCAAGATCCTGAAGGCGTTCGACGAATCGCTCGAGGCGACCGGCTTCGTGCCCGAGAAGACCTGGGGCGAGCGGATCGAGGATCGCGGCAGCCAGATCACCTTCTCCGCGCTCGGCCAGCAGGCGCCAATCGACGCCAAGGAACATTGGGACCCCAAGTTCGAGAAGCGCAAGGTGATCCAGGCCGACCTGAAAAAGCGATTGCCCGGCCTGTCGATCAACATGGGCGGCGCGACCTCGATCGACATCACTCGCGAGGGCGTCGACAAGGCTTATGGCCTGAAGAAGCTGCGCGATGCGAGCGGCATCCAGCTCGACAAGATGATGTTCATCGGCGACGCGATCTTTCCGGGCGGTAACGACTATCCGGCGAAGGAACTGGGCCTCGACACCGTCAAGGTGCGCGATCCGGAAGAGACGCTGTCGGTAATCGCCGCGATCGTCGCCTGCCAGAAATAGCCGCCGGCCCGATGTTCGGGTCACGATTCAACGCATAAGGGCGCCCGGAACGATCCGGGCGCCCTTATTCTTTGCGTGGCGCTGGGTATGCCGTCGCCGCGC
>JAEWJQ010000177.1 GCA_023386515.1 Pseudomonadota bacterium
GTGCGGTGGTCGGTGCCGATGGCGGCGGCGCGCTGGCGGTCGACGTCTACGGGCGGGTCGCGGTGATGCGTCGGTTCGGCGCCCGGATCGTCGTGCGCGAGGTCGGCTGGGGGCAGCTACGCTCGACGTTCGAGGGGATCATGGTCGAGTCGGGGGATCGCACGCTCGGCACCGTCGCGGTCGCCGGGGTGGATGCGCTCGACATCCGCCGCCTCGCCCCGGCCGACGTTCGCAAGGGCTGATCGCCGACGTCGCGACCATTGCGCGCGTCCGGAAGACGCGCCGCGACAACTCCGCTTGCCGGCACGCAAAAAAGACCCGGTGCGTTGCCGCACCGGGCCAGGTCGTCCGCAGGAGGAACGTCGTGGGGTGCGGGGCCTTGGCGCCCCGCTCCCGATCAATTGTAGGCGCGCTCGCCATGCTCGCCGAGGTCGAGGCCTTCCTGCTCGACTTCGGGAGCGACGCGCAGGCCGGTCAGTGCCTTGGCGATGGTGATGGCGATCACCGTGCCGATCGTCGCCCAGATGATCGTCGTCGCGACCGCCTCGACCTGGACGAGCAGCTTGGCGCCCATCGCATAATCGGCCGCACCCGGGCCGCCGAGCGACGGGGCATAGACGATGCCGGTGCCGATTGCGCCGATCATGCCGCCGATACCGTGCACGCCGAAGGCGTCGAGCGCGTCGTCATAGCCGAGCTTCGGCTTCAGCACCGAGACGGCGAAGAAGCAGACCACCGAGGCGACCGCGCCGAGCACGATCGCGCCGAACGGACCCGAATTGCCCGCCGCCGGCGTCACCGCGACCAGACCGGCGACGATGCCGGAGCAGAAGCCCAGCGCCGAACCCTTGTGGCCGCGCACCCGCTCGACCAGCATCCAGAACAGGCCGCCGCTGGCGGTCGCGACGAAGGTGTTGATCATCGCGAGGCCGGCCGAGCCATTGGCCTCCAGCGCCGACCCTGCGTTGAAGCCGAACCAGCCGACCCACAGCAGCCCGGTGCCGACTCCGCTCAGGGTGAGCGAGTGCGGCGGCATCGGCGTGGTCGGATAGCCCATCCGCTTGCCTAGCATCAGCGACGCGACCAGCGCCGACACGCCGGCGTTGATGTGCACCACCGTGCCGCCGGCGAAATCGAGCGCACCCGCCTTGAAGAACAGGCCCGACGAAGCCCACACCATGTGCGCGATCGGGAAATAGACGATCGTCAGCCAGACGGCGCCAAACGCCATCACCGCGCTGAACTTCATCCGCTCGACCACCGACCCCAGGACCAGCGCGACGGTGATTGCGGCGAAGGTCATTTGGAAGCAGATGAAGACATATTCCGGGATCTCGACCCCGGCGGTGAAGGTCGCCGATTGCGAGGCGGCGGTGACGCCCTTCAGGAACGCCTTGTCGAAGCTGGCGATGAAATTGGTGAGGACGCCGCCGCCGGCGAAATCCGGGCCGAAGGCCATGGAATAGCCGTACATCACCCAGATCAGCATCGCGAGGCAGGCGACCGCGCCGATCTGCGTCATCGTCGACAGCATGTTCTTGGCGCGGGTGAGGCCGCCGTAGAACAAGGCGAGGCCGGGCAGGATCATCATCATCACCAGCACCGTGCTGGTCATCATCCAGGCGGTGTCACCCTTGTTGACCACCCCGGCGGGTGCAGCGGGCGGCGCCTGCAGCGGTGCGCTCTGTGCCCAGGCGGGCAGAGCGGCGAACGCCAGGGCACACAGCCCCGCGACACCGGCGTATTTGATCGCTTGTTTCATTGCTCCCCCCTTCATCACAGCGCCGAATCGTCGGTTTCGCCGGTGCGGATGCGCACCGCCTGGCCGACGTCGAGCACGAAGATCTTGCCGTCGCCGATCGCGCCGGTGTTGGCGGAAGCCTGGATCGCCTCCACCACCCGATCGGCGAGCGATGCGGCGCAGACCACCTCGATCTTGATCTTGGGCACCATGTTGGTGCTGTATTCCGCGCCGCGGTAGATTTCGGTCTGCCCCTTCTGGCGGCCGAAGCCCTTGACCTCGGTGACCGTCATGCCCGCGACGCCGAGCGTGGTGAGCGCTTCCCTCACCTCGTCCAGCTTGAACGGCTTGATGATCGCAATGACCAGCTTCATCCACGCCCCCTCGTTTGACCCATGACGCAGCATCGCAAGCGGCGTGCCAATCGGCCGCAGAAGGGCCAGGGCCGGCGAAGGACGGAGGAGGAGATCGTTACGCGATCAAAATAGATGCAGTGCGGCGCAGCTGCCCGAAAAACGGGCAGCGCGATCAGGCAGGCGGAAGGGCAGCGAGCAAGGCCTGCGCCCGCGCCAGATCCTCGTCGTCGACCATGACGCGTACCGGGATCAGCAGCCAGCTACCGTCCGCAATGCTCGATCCCGCGTCGAAGGCGACGGCGGCGATCCCTTCGCTTTCCAGCCGGCCGACCACCATCAGCGCCTCGTTACGGCCGAACCGCCCCAGTTCGACGATCATCGCTCTTCTCCTTGGCCCGCCGCGCCGCGGCCCCGGTCCGTCATGATGCTTTCACGACCGCTGTCTAGCAGCCATGACGGTGCGGCGGGCATTCCGCGTCTGCCGCAGCCGGGAACGACCGTGATGATCCCGCCGGGAGCGAGGCATACCTATCTGATCGCCCATTGGTGCAAGAGCCTGGTGTGGCACGGCAGCGGCCTGCTCTTCGCCTTCTTCCTGACCGAGACGTGCGGCCGCGCGCCACGCGCGATGGGGCTCTTGCTCGGCGGCTCGTTGCTCGCCCATGCCGCCGCCGATGTCGTCGTCGGCGGCATGGCTCAGCGCCGGATCGGCTCGGTCACCGATGCCGCGGCAGCACAGGCGCGATGGGCACCCTGGTCGTCGCTGTTCTTCGCGGGCTCTGCCGCCCCGCCCCTGCTGCCGCCGCCGCTGCGGCTGGGGTTCGCACTGGCGACGCTGATCTGCTTCCGCTTCGCCTTCGCCGCGATGGACGTGCCGCAAAATGCCATCGTCGCATTCTACACCGCCGATCCGTCCGTGCAGGCGCAATTACTCGCCGACCGCAACATCGTGTCGGGAAGCGCCAATCTGGCCGCGACGCTGATCGCCGCGCCGATCCTGATCGCCGGCCACCACGATGCGGTGTTGCGGCACGGCGCCTGGGCGGCCGTGATCGCGCTCGCCGCGGCAGGAAGCGCCTGGTGGTTGCGACGCCTCGTCGGCGACGCCCCCATCGCCACCGGACCGTCGACCCACGCGACGGCGGTTCCCGTCCCCGCCATGGCCATGCTGCTGTCGGTCGCCGGCCTGCTCGTCTTCGCCGCAACCATATTCCGCGCAATGGAGCCTTATGTCGCCGCTTATGCCGGGATCGGCATCGGCATCATGGTCTGGGTGGCGATCGGCACGATCCTGTCACAGCCATTCTGGCTCGTAGCGCAGCGGGCCGGCCCGGCACGGTCGGCGCTGATCGCCAGCGCCTGTACCGCGATTAGCGCCGCGGCGCTGCTGGGCTCCGGGCGGACGACGACGACGGGCACGATGGTCGCCGGGCTCGGCTTCGGCATCGGCAATGGGGGGCTGTGGCTGATGGTCTGGGCGGCGGCGATGCGCCACGCCAGTGCGGGTGGCGCCACTTATGCGGTTGGGGTGTTCACCGCCGCATCCAAATTGGCCCAGGGGCTGGCGACGATCGGCTTGGGTGAGGTGTTGCACGGCTCGTCCTATCGACAGACGCTCGCCGATCCCGGCTCGCCGACCTCCCTGGCGATGAGCGCATCAGTCGTCGTCACTGCGCTGTGCGGATTGGTCCTGGCGCTTTCCGGGCGGCGCCGCGACCAGACAGCGGCCGCCACGGGATCGACGACGCTGCGCCCCCGCCTGCGGCGCCTGCGCGATCGGTCACGCCCCCGGCCGGGGCGGGCGCAGGCACGAGGACGTCCTTCCGCGCAGCAAGCGTGAGCCTGACGCTACAATTGGCACGTCGGACTGGCACCGGCCGCACGGCCCACGCGCGACCGGCCTAGCGCAAACCTAGGCCGCGGTGCCGCCCACCGTCAGCCCGTCGACCAGCAACGTCGGCTGGCCGACGCCGGCGGGGACGCTCTGCCCGCCCTTGCCGCACATGCCGACGCCTTCATCGAGCGCGAAGTCGTTGCCGATGCCGGTGACCCGGGTCAGCACGGTCGGGCCGTCGCCGATCAGCGTCGCGCCCTTGATCGGCGCGCCCAGCTTG
>JAEWJQ010000184.1 GCA_023386515.1 Pseudomonadota bacterium
CCCTCCCCGTGCCGGGGAGGATTGAAGGGGGCGCTCACGCCGCCCATCCGTTCTTGGCCATCCAGGCGCCGCAGGCGCTCTTGGCGAGATCGCGGACGCGGCCGATATAGGCCTGGCGCTCCGCCACCGAGATGACGCCGCGCGCCTGGAGCAGGTTGAACGTGTGGCTGGCCTTGATCGCCTGTTCGTAGGCCGGGATCGGCAGGCCGGCGGCGAGGCTGTTCTCGCACTCGGCCGCGGCCTTGCGGAAGGCGTCGAACAGCGTCGCGGTGTCCGCCACCTCGAAATTCCACTTGGACATCTGGCGCTCGTTCTCGAGGAACACGTCGCCATAGCTGACGCCGGCGTCGTTGAAGCGCAGGTCGTAGACGTTGTCGACGTCCTGGATGTACATCGCCAGCCGTTCGAGCCCGTAGGTCAGCTCGCCCGCAACCGGCTTCATGTCGAAGCCGCCCATCTGCTGGAAATAGGTGAACTGGGTCACCTCCATGCCGTCGCACCAGACTTCCCAGCCGAGGCCCCAGGCGCCGAGCGTCGGGCTTTCCCAGTCATCCTCGACGAAGCGGATATCGTGACGCGTCATGTCGACGCCGATCGCGGCGAGGCTGCCGAGATAGAGATCCTGCAGATCGGGCGGGCTCGGCTTCAGGATCACCTGATATTGGTAATAATGCTGCAGCCGGTTGGGGTTCTCGCCGTAGCGGCCGTCGGTCGGCCGGCGACACGGCTGGACGAAGGCGGCGTTCCACGTATCGGGACCGAGCGCGCGCAGCGTCGTCGCCGGGTGAAAGGTGCCCGCGCCCATTTCCATGTCGTACGGCTGGAGGATCACGCAACCCCGGTCGCTCCAATAGTCATGGAGCGTCAGGATCATCTTCTGGAAGGAGAGCGGTGTGGCGGCCATCGGGGGCAGGCTTTGGCCGATGCCCGCGCCTTCCGCAAGGGGCCGACCTGTCCCGATGTCAGGCACCCGCAGCAAAATGTCAGCGGTTGTTGACAATGTCGCGACTCACTGTCACTTTGTCATGGTCACCTGACATCGAGTCAGGGATGGATGACAAGGGGGTCTTGGCATGACAGAGGAGGCCGACATGAAGAACCGCCTCAAGGTGCTGCGAGCCGAACGCAACTGGAGCCAGGCCGAACTCGCCGGTCGTCTCGACGTGTCGCGGCAGGCCGTGAATGCGATCGAGACCGGCAAATACGATCCGTCGCTGCCGCTCGCCTTTCGCATCGGCCGCCTGTTCGAACGCCCGATCGAGGAGATTTTCGATGACGCGCACGATGGTCAGTGATCGCGAAGCCGGCTGGGGCGAGGCCCGCGCCGGGGCCAAGTCGGCACGCAAGGCCAGGCGGCGGATCGTGCTGGCGGCGTCGGCCGCCGTGCTGGTCGGCGGGATCGACTTCCTGCGCGGCTTCTACGATGGTTTGAGCGGCGCACCGCGGGGCGCCTCCGCGCCGCTGCCCCAGAATTGGGCGGACGCCGTGATGGTGACCGTGTTGGTCGTCGCCGGCCTGGTCACCTGGCGCAACTGGCGCGAGACCGACGAGATGCAGCGGCTGCTCGCGATCCAGACCTGGGCGGTGATCGGACTGAGCGGTTTCTTGCTCAATCCGCTGATCGAGATTGCGTCGCGGTGGATGCCGATGCAGCAGCCGGCGCAGGCCGCCTGGCTCGCCTCTGCCGCCGCGGGCATGGTGTTCTATGCCTATCGCCGGGTGCGGGCATGAACCGGCGCCCGCCGCATCGCGCCGCGATCGCCGCGCTGGTCGCCGGAACGATCCTCGTGTCGGGCCTGCCCCGCCCCGCCCCGGTCAGCTTGGCGACGCCGAGCGTCGGCACGCTCACCGCGACCTGGCAGCCGTCCTTCCTGTCCGTCCGACTGACCCTGGAGATGTGGAAATGATACCGATGAAGCGCGACGACGCACCGGTCGCACCCAGCGTCCGTGCCAACCAGCGGCTGCTCGCCGCCTCCGGCGTGCTGGGTGGCGCGATCGGCGTGGGACTGGTGCTGGTGCTGATCCCGCAAGGCGAGGGCGCACCCGACATGGTCGACCTGCTGCATGCGCCGCTGCCCGCCTGGTTCGCGATCCTGGTCGCGCTCGCCTGGGGCGTGGCGCTGCCGCTGATCGCCTGGCGCTGGCAGCGCGTCGTCGACGAGCATGAGCGCGAGGCCTATCGCGAGGGCGCGGTCGCCGGCTTCTACGTCATGGGTGCGGGTGCGCCGGTCTGGTGGGTGCTGGCGCGCGGCGGGCTGGTCGCGGAGGTCGATCCGATCGGCCTCTACGTCGCGACGCTGGTAGTGACCGGCATCGTCTGGCTGTACCGCAAATACGCCTGATCCCCTTTCCTTCCTGCCGGAGCGCCTGCATGACGAGGCTGATGAAGACGACCCTGACCGCGATCGGCCTGTTGCTGGCCCTGCCCGCCTGCGCGCAACAGGCCGCACCGGCCGCCAAGGCGCGTGCCGCCAACGATGCCGACCCCGCCCTGTGGGTGGTCAAGGACCAGGACACGACCGTCTATCTGTTCGGCACGATCCACGTGCTCAAACCCGGCCTCACTTGGTTCGACGAGGCGGTGAAGACCGCCTTCGACCGCTCGAACGAGGTGAAGCTGGAACTGGTGCTGCCCGACCAGGCGGCGATGACCAAGCTGGTGATGGCGACCGGCCTCGCCCCGGCCGGCACGCCGCCGCTGACCGAGCGGCTGCCCGCCGACAAGCGCGCCGCCTTCACCAAGGCGGTGGTCGACCTCGGCCTGCCGGCCAATGCGCTCGACAAGTTCAAGCCGTGGCTCGCCGCCACGCAGCTCTCGGTCGCGCCGCTCGGCAAGCTCGGCTATGACAGCGCCAACGGGCCCGAGGCGGTGATCACCGCCGCCGCCAAACAGGCGGGCAAGCCGCTGACCGGGCTGGAAACGGCGGAGCAGCAGCTCGGCTTCTTCAGCAGCCTGTCGGACAAGGCGCAGATCCAGTTCCTCGACAGCACGGTCGATGAACTGCCCAAGCTGCAGGAAACGATGGAGACGATGGTCCGCGAATGGGCGGACGGCGATCCGGACGCGCTGGCGCGCGAAATGAACGACAGCCTGAAGGATTCGCCGGAGGTCGCCAAGGTGCTGCTGACCGACCGCAACGCCCGCTGGGCGCAGTGGATCAAGGGCCGCATGGCGCAGCCGGGCACGGTGTTCATCGCCGTCGGCGCGGGTCATCTCGCCGGCGCGGGATCGGTGCAGGCGCAGCTCGCCAAGCTCGGCCTGAAGGCGGAACGGGTGAAATATTGAGCGCTCCGCCTCCCCACGCCGGCCAGGCGGCGGGGATCAGGGGAGCGGTTCAGGCCGCGATCAGGCTGCGTTCGACGATGATCTCATCGGCATGTTCGCGCGCCTGACGGATATCCCAGGCCAGTTGCATATGCAGCGTCGTCTCGGCGTCGATGCCAAACACCTTTTCGAATCGGATCGCCATTGTCGGCGACAAATCGGCATTGCCGTTGAGCAGCGCGCTCAATGCCTGACGCGTGACATGCAGGCGCGAGGCTGCATCGCTGACGGTCAGGCCGTGCGGCGCTACGATCTCGCTCGCCAGCCAATGGCCGGGATGGATGTGGTGACTGGCATGCAGGCGGATGGCCATCAGTGATAATCCTCCAGGTCCAATTCGACGATCGCGCCCGCCTCGTCGATGCGGAAGGTCAGGCGCCAGTTACGCGTCACGGTGAGCGACCACGTGCCCGCCCGGTCACCGGTGAGCTGATGCGCGCCATAATTGGGCGGTGCGGACAGGGCTCCAGGCGACGAGGCCGTGTCGAGAAAGAGCAACATTCGGCTCAGCCGGTCGACAATGCGGCTGTCGATGCCCTTGCTGACCCCTGTCTCCGCGAAGCGACGCAGCGCATTGCTGCGAATGCTGCCGATCTCCATTCCGCTAGGAGATAGCGATGGTCCTGTAAACCGTCAAGCGACAGGTGACAGGTGGCAGACGACATCATGCAAAGCCGATTGGCGCCCGATTGCTTTTTCTTGACACACCCGCTATGCGCGCCCGCTTCCGGTCCATGGTCATCCCTGGAGGCGTGGGCGCGGAAATGACATTTAGCACGTTTCGGAAGGTATCTGCATGAGCGACTCCATTACGCTCGCAGCCGAGACGCGCGACCGGGTTGGCAAGGGAGCCTCCCGGGCGCTGCGTCGTGACGGCCGCGTCCCCGCCGTGATCTACGGCCTGAACAAGGAACCGACCTCGATCCACCTCGAGGAGAAGGCGCTTACCAAGGCGCTGATGACCGGTCACTTCTTCACCTCGGTGATCATGATCAACGGTGAGCGCACGCTGCCGAAGGACGTCGCCTTCCACCCGGTGACCGACCGTCCGACCCACGCCGACTTCCTGCGCATCAGCGAGCATGCGACCGTCACCGTCGCGGTGCCGGTGGTGTTCGCCGACGAGGACGAGTGCCGCGGCATCAAGCAGGGCGGCGTGCTCAACATCACCCGCCACGAGGTCGAGCTGGTCGTCGACGCGGCCGAGATCCCGGCCGAGCTGACCATCTCGCTGAAGGGTCGCGAGATCGGCGATTCGATCCACATCAGCGACGTCAAGCTGCCGAAGGGCGCCAAGCCGGCGATCGACGACCGCGACTTCGCGATCGCGACGATCGTGCCGCCGACGGTGCCGACCGCCGCCGACGAGGCGCTCGAGGCCGAGGTCGCCGAGACCCAGTCGGCCGAGGCCGCTGGCGAGGATTCGGCCGAGGGCTGATCGCCCCGCCGTTTCGGCCAAGCGACAGGGGCAGGGTGGCGGCGACGCTCCCCTGCCCTTTTCGTTGTTCGGTCATTCCCGCAGTTCGCGTCATCCCCGCGAAGGCGGATCCAGAACCTCTGGCGTCGCGCTCTTGCCGCAAGGTCAGCCAGTCTGGATTCCCGCCTTCGCGAGAATGACGATAACAGCTAGGTGGGCGTTCCCTACCATCCGGAAGGAGCCACGCGATGCAGATCTGGGCCGGGCTCGGCAATCCGGGGCCGCAATATGCGCTGCACCGGCACAATGTCGGCTTCATGGCGATCGACACAATCGCCGACATGCACGGCTTCACGCCGGCCAAGAAGCAGTTCCAGGGCTGGACGCAGGAAGGTCGGATCGGCCCCGAGAAGATCGTGCTGCTCAAGCCGGCGACTTTCATGAACGATAGCGGCCGCTCGATCGGCGAGGCGTTGCGCTTCTACAAGCTGGAGCCCGACGCGCTGACCGTCTTCCACGACGAGCTCGACTTGGCGCCGTTCAAGGTCAAGGTGAAGCGCGGCGGCGGTACCGCCGGCCACAACGGCCTGCGTTCGACCGACCAGCATCTCGGCCCGGACTTTCGCCGCGTGCGGATCGGCATCGGCCATCCCGGCCACAAGGACCGGGTCACCGGCTACGTCCTCGGCAATTACGCCAAGGCGGAGATGGACCCACTCGCCGACATGCTGGGCGCGATCGGCGCGGAGGCTTCTTGGCTAGCCGCGGGCGACGACGTGCGCTTTATGAACGATGTCGCGATGAGGTTGGGCGCATGACCGTCCGCTCGCTGTTCGCCACACGCTTCTACGACGCGCCGCTGGGCGATGCGGAGCTGCTCGCCGAACTGGAGGAGGCGGCGCTCGACCTGGCGCGCGAGGATCGCGCCGGGATCGGCTGGTGCAAGGCGCACGGCTATCGCGGCTATACCTCCTATGCGTCGCTCGACGACCTGCCGGCGCGCGATCCGCGGTTCGCCGATCTGGTCAAGCTGCTCAACCGCCACGTCGCCCGCTTCGCGGAGGCTTGCGCCTTCGACCTTGGCCGCAAACTCAAGCTCGACAGCCTGTGGGTCAACGTGCTGAAGCCGGGCGGGAGCCATTCGGGGCATATCCATCCGCACAGTGTCGTGTCGGGGACGCTCTATGTCGCGGTGCCGCCGGGCGCAGGCGCGCTGAAGCTGGAGGACCCGCGGCTGCCGATGATGATGGCCGCGCCGACGCGGACCGGCGACGCGCCGGAGGATCTCAAGACCTTCGTCTATGCGGTGCCGGAGCCGGGCAGCGTCTTCCTCTGGGAGAGCTGGCTGCGCCACGAGGTCGTGCCAAACGCCGCCAAGGGCGAACGGATCAGCATCAGCTTCAACTATCGCTGAGCCGCCGCACTGGCGCCGCAATCGGGGCCGACCTTCGTGCCGACGGGCGATGGAGGCGGCGATGCGGCTGGCGGTGCTGATGGCGATGCAGGCGGCGACCGCGACCTATGGGCCGCCATCGCCGCCGGACATGGTCGCCAAGGCCAAGCCGGTGCTGCCTCGCCGCTGTGACGGGGCCGATACGGGCACCGACGTCGTCGTCTGCGGCCGCAGCGCCGACGCCAATCGCGTCGAGCGGATGAACGACGAGCGATATCGCGAGAAGCCGGTGCGGGCGGCCACTCGGATCGGCAAGGTCGGCCTGGTGGCGGAGGGCGAACAGGCGGGGCTGCCCGGCGGCATCCCGATCCACCGCGCGATGCTGCGCGCCAAGTTTCCCTTCTAGCCGCAACCCGACGTTCAGTTCCGTGCGCTACGAGGGGGCATGGACAAACGTTGGGAAAAGGTCGGCCTCGCCGCCGTCGTCTTGCTCGCGCCGGGTGGTTTCATCCTCGGGGCGACGCTGCTGGCGAACCATTATCGCAAGAAGCGCGACGAGAAGAAGACGGACGACTGACGCTTCCCGATCGGCCGCTCAACGCCCGCGGCGGGTGGGAGCGTGGAAATCCGGCGGCTTGTCGGCGATCCAGCGCACGAAGCGAGCGATGCCGGGATGGTCACGCAGCACCGCGGGATCGGCATAGGTCCGCGCCAGATCGGCATTGGCGATCAGCGCATGAACGGTGCGGTGACAGATCGGATGCACCGCGGCGGTGATCCGGCCGCCCTCCGACTTGGGCACGAGATGGTGCCATTCGACCCTCTGACCCAGCGGCCGCTGGCAGATCGGGCATGGCGGCGGGGCGGCTGCCCGCGCATTGCGCTCCGCCGCCTCCACCAAGCCCGCCTTGCGCTTCACCCGTCCGGCCATGCCCTCGATATGGGGCGGGCCGCCGATAAACGAAGGGCGGGCCCGGCATCGGCCGGACTCGCCCCTGTTCCTACCGGCGGGGCGGATGCCCCGGTCCGGATCAGAAGTGCGCGATCACACCCGCCATCGGGCGGAAGCTGTGCGCGTCGTCGAAGGTCGAAACCTCCATGCGCAGGCGCAGGCCCGAATTGCCGGTGAAGCCGCCCAGACCGATGTCCTTCGGGCCGATCTCGGCGCCGATGCCATAGACCATCGC
>JAEWJQ010000213.1 GCA_023386515.1 Pseudomonadota bacterium
GCGCATCGCCGCCGCCGACGGCACCACCCGCACCCAGATGGTGCCGGCGGTCAAGGCGGTGCCCGGCGCGCGCATCACGGTCGTCGTCGCCTATCGCAACACCGGCGCGCAGCCGATCGGCAACGTCGTGCTGGCCAATCCGGTGCCGCGCAACATCGCCTATCGCAATCCCGCGCCGGGTTCCGCCGCGCCCGAGCTGTCGGTCGACGGCAGCACCTACGGGCCGCTTTCCGCCCTCACCGTGGCCGGCCCGCAGGGTCCGCGGCCCGCCACGCTCGACGATGTCACCCACGTCCGGTGGCGCCTCTCCAGCCCCATTCCGGCCGGGCAGGGGGGTGAACTCGCGTTCCAGGCCGTCCTCAAGTGAAGTTGCAACAGGGGGTTTCCATCATGAATCGCTATCGCCTGACGCGATACTGGCTGGCCGGGACGGCCGCCGTCGCGTCGATCGGCACCGCGCAGGCGCAGACCGGCACCACCGCGGGCACGCAGATCACCAACACCGCCAGCGCCACCTATACGGTCAACGGCACCGCCGGCACGGCGACGTCGAACACCGCGACCTTCGTCGTCGACCGCAAGGTCAATCTGACCGTGATCGCCGCGCAGAGCGCCAATACCCAGGTCAATCTCGGCCAGACCGGCGCGGTGACGACGTTCCAGGTCACCAACAACACCAATGCGACGCAGGATTTCCTGTTGTCCACCAGCCAGCTCATTCCGGTCGGCATCCTCACCGGCACAGACAATTTCGATCTGTCGAACCTGAAGATCTACGTCGATAGCAACGGCAACGGCACCTATGACGCCGGCGTCGACACCGCGACCTATATCGACGAACTGGCGCCGGATGCGCGCGCGACGGTGTTCATCGTCGGCGACATCCCGACCTCGCCGCTCGCCTCGATGGCGATGGTCGGCCTCGACGCCACCGTCGCCGCCGGCGGCACGCCCGGCACCGCCGGCGCGGCGCTGATCCCGACGCCGCTCAACACGATCAACCAGGACAGCGAGATCGACATCGTCTTCGCCGACGACGACAATGACGGCGTGCTCGGCTACGACGCGCCGCGTAACGGCCAGGGCTGGGCCTATGCCGCCTATGAGGTCGGCATCCACTCGGTCGCGCTGACCGTCACCAAGACCGCCAGCGTCATCTCCGACGGCGTCAGCACGCTCAATCCCAAGGCGCTGCCCGGTGCGATCGTGCAATATTGCCTGACCGTCAGCAACGCCACGCCGGGCACGCCGGCGAGCGGCGTCAATCTGACCGACGTCATTCCTGCCAACACCACCTACGTCCCCGGCTCGATCAACGTCGGCAACGTCGGGGTAGCGGGCGTGTGTCTGATCAACGGCTATCCGCAGAATGACGACGGCTCGCAGGCGGCAGGCCCGTACATGGGTTCGTTCAACACCAGCACCAAGACGGTGACGGCGACGATCCCGACGCTGGCGGGCGGCACGTCCGTGGCGGCGAGCTTCCGCGTCAAGATCAACTAACCGTCCACCCCGCAGAGAAAGGAATCGGACCCGGCGCGGCCGTCCCCGCGCCGGGCCCCACCCGACCTATGCCCATCGCCCGGCTGCTCCTCCGTCTCGCGATCCTCCTGTGTCTCGGCCTCGGCACCCTGCCGGCGGCCGCGCAGACGCATGTCGAGAACACCGCGACACTGACGTTCGAGACGGGCGGCGCGACGCAGGCGATCCGGTCCAATACGGTGGCGCTCGACACGCAGCGCACCAAGCGACCGACCAGCATCAGTTTCCGCCTGCTGCCCAACGGCTTCACCCCGACCGGTGCGCGCTGTGACGGCAGCACCTTCGTGCCGGCGCCGATCGATCCGGCGACGCTGGCGAGCAGCCCGCGGCTCGCCGCGATCGACATCTACCGGCCGATGATCATCGTCATCGACGCCGATGGCGAGAACCACGATCCGACCAAGCGCGAAACCGTGTCGCTCGACGTATCGATCGGCGGCAACGCGGCCAAGCTGCCGCTGCTCGAGACGGACGCCAACACCGGCGTCTTCGCCGGTGCAGTGCCGGCGATCGACGCGATGGCTGACGCTGGCCTCGCCGCCTGCGCGCCACCGATCAAGCCCGGCGATCACGTCCGCCTTGCCTTTCCGGAAACGGACAGCAGCTATCCGTCGGTCTACGACCTGCTGATCGATCCCGCCGGCTACGTCTTTGATTCGCGCAGCGGCGCGGTGGTCGACGGTGCCACGGTGACGCTGCTCGACGCCAATGGCCGGCCGGCGACCGTCTATGGCGACGACGGCGTCAGCGCCTATCCCTCGACCGTCGTCACCGGCCGCGCGGTTACCGATGCCAGCGGCCGCATCTATCAGGCGATTTCCGGTCGCTATCGCTTCCCCTTTGCCGCCGCGGGCAATTACACGCTGCGCGTCGATCCGCCCGGCGACTACAAGGCGCCATCGGTCGTCGCGCCGGCGGCGCTGGCGCCGCTGGTCACGCCGGAGGGGACGCGCTTCATCATCTCCGCCGCCAGCTACGGCGGCCAATTCGCCCTGGCGACCGCCGATCCGGTCTATGTTGACATTCCGCTCGACCGTCCCGGCAACGGCACGCTGCTGCTCGCCAAGACCGCCTCGGTGCGCGACGCCTCGCCGGGCGACTTCATCCAATACCGACTGCAATTGACCAACCGCGACACGGTCGCGGCCAAGGGGCTGACCCTGTCCGACTATCTGCCGGTCGGCCTGCGCTACGAACGCGGCTCGGTGCGCGGCGCGGCGGAGCCGCAGGTGTCGGGCGACGGACGCAACCTGTCCTTCGTGCTGCCGGCGCTGCCCGCCGGGCAGATGCTCGACATCCGCTACGTGGTCAGCGTCGCCCCCGGCGCGCCGGTCGGCGAGGCGCTCAATCGTGCCCAGGCGAGCGGCAGCGTCGGTGTCACCAGCAACCAGGCTGCGGCCTCGGTGCGGCTGCGGCCGCTGCTGTTCACCGACGCGATGACCGTGATCGGCCGCGTATCGGAAGGCGCGTGCGGCGATCCCGCGGCCAAGCGCAAGGGCATCGCCGGCATCCGCCTGCTGCTCGAGGACGGTACCTTCGTCGTCACCGACCGCGACGGCCTCTACCATTTCGAGGGCGTGCGGCCCGGCCGCCATGTCGTCCAGTTCGACACCAACAGCATCCCGGCCAGCTATGCACCGATCGCGTGCGATGTCGACACGCGCCAGGCGCGCAGCCCGATCTCGCGCTTCGTCGAAGGCGATGGCGGCCTGCTCAAGCGCGTCGACTTCCAGCTGCGCCCGACCGGCAAGGCGGCGGCCGCCACCGACGCGCTGCCGATCGTCGCCGCCAGCGATGCGGAGGCGGCGGGCAACCGCGAATGGCTGGGTGGCCAGACGCCGGGCGTCGACTGGCTGTTCCCGCAGTTCGGCCACAATCCGCGCGCGCCGGCGCTGCGCGTCGTGATCAAGCATCTGCCCGGGCAGCGGATCGCGCTGACCGTCAACGGCCGCCAGACCGATCCGCTCGCCTTCGACGGCACCGACGCCGGCGCCGGCGTCGCGGTGTCGAAATGGACCGGGCTCCCCTTGGTCGAGGGCGACAACCGCCTCGTCGCGCGCGTGCTCGACGCCGACGGCGCGCTGGTGACGACGCTCGACCGGGTGGTCCATTATGCCGGTGCGCCGGTCCGCGCGGTCTTCAATGCGGGCAAGAGCCGTCTCGTCGCCGACGGGCTGACCCGCCCGCTGCTCGCCATCCGCGTCACCGACAAGGATGGCCAGCCGGTACGGGCGGGTATCATGATACCCTTCCACGTCGATCAACCCTATCAGGCGGCGGTGGAGGCGGCGCTGCAGCAGGGTCGCCAGCTCGCCGGCCGCGAGGCGGCGGCGACGGTCGCGCCGGTCGTCGGCGACGACGGCTATGCCTTCCTCGCGCTCCAGCCGACCACCCAGGCCGGCGCCGTCCACGCCACCGTGTCTCTGCGCGAAGATCGTCAACTTCGCAGCGTCGACGTCCGCGCCTGGCTGGCGGCGGCGCAGAAGGACTGGACCGTCGTCGGCTTCGGTGCGGGCACCGTCGGCTATGACGTGCTGCGCCGCCACGGCAGCGCTTTGCCACGCGGCCAGCGCGACGGCATCGTCACCGACGGCCAGCTCGCCCTCTATGCCAAGGGCCGGGTCAAGGGCCAGTGGCTGCTGACCCTCGCCTATGACAGCGACCGCGTCTACGATCCCGACCGCGGCCTGCTCGGCATGATCGACCCGGACCGCTATTACACCGTCTACGGCGACGGCAGCGCCCAGGGGTATGACGCCGCGACCCGCCGCAAGCTCTACCTCCGCCTTGAACGCCGCGAATTCTATGCGCTGTTCGGCGACTTCGAGACCGGCTTCACCGACACCCAGCTGACCCGCTACAGCCGCACCCTGTCGGGCGCCAAGCTCGGCTATCAGGGCCGCCGCATTGCCGGCCAGGCCTTCGCCGCGAAGACCGATACGCTCTATGCCCGCGACGAGATCCAGGGCAACGGCCTGTCCGGCCCCTACCGGCTCCATGCCCGCGGCATCGTCCCCAACAGCGACAAGCTGCGCATCGAGGTGCGCGACCGCTTCCGCTCGGAACTGATCGTCTCGGTCACCCAGCTGACCCGCCATATCGATTACGACATCGACATCGATCTCGGCACCGTCCGCTTCCGCCAGCCGGTGCTCAGCCGCGACACTAGCCAGACCCCGATCTTCATCGTCGCCGATTACGAGGTCG
>JAEWJQ010000223.1 GCA_023386515.1 Pseudomonadota bacterium
GGGCGCGACCAGCCGCACCGTCACCAGCAGCCGCCCGAGCAGTCGATAGGCGTCGGCGAAACCAGAGGGAACGAGCCCGCGCGCGATCAACGCGTCGATCGCCACCGCCAGCCGCGGGTCGAAGCCCGTGCGCGCGCGCAGCTGGGCAACATGGACGGCGAATTCCAGATCGACCAATCCGCCGGGCAGCAGCTTGGCATCGAGTGGCCCGGCCGGCGGCTTGTGTCGCGCCATCTCGATGCGCATCGTCCGCGCGTCGGCCGTGATGTCGCGCACCGGCCGGGTGCCCACCAGTACGTCGCGGATCACCGCCGCCGCCGCCGCCCGCGCCGCCGGCGTGCCGAACACCGGCCGGGCGCGGGTCAGCGCCATATGTTCCCAGGTCCACGCCTCCTCGCGCTGGTAGCGGGCATAACTGTCGAGACTGACGACCAAAGGCCCCTGGGTACCGGACGGGCGCAGCCGCGTGTCGACCGGATAGAGCGGTCCGGCGGCGGTCGGCACGGACAGGGCCGCGCTGATCCGTTGCGCCAGGCGATTGTAGTAAAGCGTCGCGCCGAGCGGCCGTGAGCCATCGGATTCAGCATGGAAGTCGCCGGTGAACAGATAGACGAGATCGAGATCGGAGGCGTGGGTCAGCGCCTCGCCGCCGAGCCGGCCGTAGGCGAGGATCAGCAATTCGCTGTCGGGCACGCGGCCGTGCGCACGCGCGAACTCCTCCACCGTCGCTGCGGCCAGCGTTTCCACCGCCGCCTCCGCCAGCCGGGCATAACCGGCGGCGACGTCGAGCGGATCGGCCGCGCCGGCCACGATCTGGCAGCCGAGCGCGAACCGCCGCTCGCCGACGACGCGGCGGACCTGGTCGAGCAAAGCCTGGTAATCGGCGGCGTCGCCGCGCCGCATCTCCGTGACCAAGTCCTTGACGGTGCCGAGCGGATCGAAGGCGCTGGCGTCGATCAGCCCGTCGATCAGTTCCGGCCGCAGGGCGAGGGCGTCGGCGAGCGCGGGCGCGTGGCTGAGGATGGTGGCGAGCAACGCGGCGAGGCCGGGCCGCGCCTCGAGCAGGCGCAGGATGTTGATCGCGCTCGGCAGCCGTTCGAGCATCCGGTCAAGCCGCAGCAGGGCGGCCGCCGGATCGGGCGCCTCCGCCAGTGCCGGCATCAGCACCGGCAGCACCGCCTCCAGCGCATCGCGCGCCGCCGGGCTTCGCAGCGCCGGATAGCGCCCGCCCCGCCAGGTCGCGACCGCCGCCGCCGCCGCGTCGCTGTCGGCGAATCCGGCGCGGCCGAGATCGGTGGCGAGGGCGACCGGATCGTGAGCGAGCCGCGTGCCGCCCGCATCGTCGAGCGTGTCGTAGAGCCGCCCGACCCGGGCGACATCGTCGCGCAGCAAAGCGAGCAGCGCCGCGCCATCGGCGACGCCGTGCAGCCGGGCGACGCCATCCAGCGCCGGCCCGGTCGGCAGTGCATGCGTCTGGCGGTCGTCGACCATCTGCAACCGATGCTCGATCGTGCGCAGCCTAGTATAGGCATCGGTGAGCAACACCGCGTCCACCGGGTCGACCCAGCCCGCCGCCGCCAGCCGCGCCAACGCCTCGCGCGTCGCGGGCGCGCGCAATGCGGCATCGCGGCCGCCGTGGATCAGCTGGTGGATCTGCGCGAAGAATTCGATCTCGCGAATCCCGCCCCGCCCGCGTTTCAGATCGTAGCCGGGGCCGAACGCCTGGCCGCTGGCATAATGATCGCGGATCCGGCGTGACAGGTCGCGGATCTCGCGCACCGCGCCGAAATCGAGGCCCCGCCGCCAGACAAAGGGTCGGATAGCGTCGAGAAAGCCGTCGCCGAGGACGATATCGCCCGCCGCGCTGCGCGCCCGGATGAAGGCGGCGCGCTCCCAGGTCAGCGCCTGCGATTCATAATGGCTGATCGCGCCGAGCAGCGGAACCGCGATCGGCGTCACCTCCGCCGCCGGGCGCAGCCGCAGGTCGACGCGCAGCACATAGCCATCGCCGTCGCGCGTCTGCAGCAGGTCGACGACGCGTTTGGCGATCCGCACCGCCGCCTCCTCCGGCTCCTCGCGCGCCCGATGCGGCAGGGTCATCGGGTCGAAGATCAGGATCGGGTCGACGTCGGAAGAATAATTGAGCTCGTGGCTACCCAATTTGCCGAGCGCGATCGCGGCAAAGCCGAGCGGCGCCGCATCCAGATAGCGCTCGGCAATCGCGGCGGCGATGGCGGTGTCGAGGGCATGATCGGCAAAGTCGCTGAGCCGGCGGGTGACGGTGGTCAGGTCGGCAACGCCGGCGAGATCGTCGATCGCCGCCGACAGGGCCAGCGCCTGCCGCTGCCAGCGCAACCGCCGGCCGACGGGCATGGCCGGATCGACCACGGCCGCGTCGCACCAGTCGAGCGTACCGGTGACGGCGCGCTCCTCCCAATCGGGATGCCGGGTCAGGATGGTTGCAAGAAACGGCGCATGATCGCGCGCGCGCCGGACCGCCTCGACGCGGGCAGCCCGCTGGGATGGGAAATCAAGCCCTTCGTTTATCACGATATTTCGCCATGCCTTCGTAGCCAGCCATCACAAGCGCGCAACATTTCACCTGATTGCTCGTTGATGATGGCATGACCCTGGCCGCGCATCATCCCGAAAAGCAGCGTCGTGGCGACTATGTCGTCCGTCCGCCGCGCGCGACCGATACGATCGGGCATACGCTGCGCGGCATCTTTGGCGATCATGGCGTGCCGGAGGATATGGCTCGCCTGTTGGGGCAGCTGGATCGCGTCACGCACTGATCCCGCTAGGCGGCGACTGGCGATCCGCTTGCGATGCCGCGCGCGTTTTGTGACCTCGGCGACTCACCCCATAGCGAGGAGGAACGGCGGCAGGGGAACGCAATGGCGACGAAGAGCGGGCAGCGGACCGCCCGCCCCCCCTCAATGGCCGCGGCTGAGCTCGTCGACCTCGCCCATGATCGTGTCGAGCGCGGTCTTGCTCGTATCGGTCTCGTGCTCGCGCCGCGACGGCAGGGCACCGTCGTTGAGGATATTCTCCAGCGCGACCCGGCCGCGCGCGACGCGGCTCTTGATCGTGCCGACCGCGACCTGACAGATCTCTGCCGCTTCTTCGTAAGCGAAGCCGCCGGCACCGACCAGGATCAGCGCCTCACGCTGCGGCTGCGGCAGGTGCATCAGCGCCCGCTGCATGTCGCCCAGCTCGACGTGACGATCCTGGCTGGCTGGTGCCGCAAGGATGCGGTCCGCGACCAGATCGTCCCATTCGCCCTTGAAGCGCGCGCGACGCATCTGCGACAGATATAGGTTGCGCAGGATGATGAAGGTCCAGGCGCGCATGTTGGTGCCGGCCTGGAAGCGCTTGCGCGCCGCCCATGCCTTCAGCAGCGTTTCCTGCACCAGATCATCGGCGAGGTCGCGGCTGCCAGACAGCGAGCGGCCGAACGCGCGCAGATGCGGAATGACCTGCGCCAACTGCGTTTTGAATTCGGGGTCGGAGAGCGCGACATGCTCGACGACCGGCGCCTGCGCGTCGTCGTCGTCATAATCGTCGCGCGGTGCAGGCTGGGTCATGCAATTCCGTTCGAAGCCGGGGCCAGATCTGCCGCCTTGAAAACGGAAGATAAGGCCCCGGACTGGCAAATGCCAGAAGGTTGGCGGCGAAAGTCGCGCAGCGCGCCGATCAACGCAGGATCAGGAAGGCGAAGATCGCGATGATCAGCACCAGCGATATGCCGAGGACATATCGCGTCACGCCCGGTGTCGACCCGGCGCGGGCCTCGGTGGTCGTCACATGCATAGCATCGTCTGGATCAGCCATGTCGCAATAACCCCCGAGTTCCGTTTTGGGTCCGTAACTTTCGTCTGTCCTCAGACGGTGGCGGGGATGGTCGCCTCGTCGAAGAACAGCGCCTGACTGATCGCCGCCTTCACCGTCGAGCGCTGGAACGGCTTGGTGATCAGGAAGGTCGGCTCCGGCCGCTCGCCGGTCAGCAACCGCTCGGGGAAGGCGGTGATGAAGATCACCGGCACCTCGAATTCGGCCAGGATGTCCTTGACCGCATCGATACCCGAACTGTCGTCGGCGAGCTGGATGTCGGCGAGCACCAGACCCGGCCGGTCCTCCATCGCCAACGCCACCGCCTCGTCGCGGGTGACGGCGACACCGGTCACCTCATGGCCGAGATCGCGGACGATCGTCTCGATATCCATCGCGATGATCGGTTCGTCCTCGATGATCAGGACGCGGGCGCGGGTCTGCTTCTCGATCTCGGCCAAAGCCTCGGCGACAAGGCTCTCGACCTCGCTGGTGTCGACTTCGATCAGATAGGCCGCGTCTTCCGGCGTGAAGCCTTCCATCGCGGTGAGCAGCAGCGCCTGGCGCGACAAGGGCGTCATCCGCGACAGGCGGGCACGGGCCACCGCTTCCGTCCCCTCGGCATCGCTGGCCGACGTCTCCTCGGCGCCGTCGACATTGGCCGAGGCCCAGATGCCCTGAAACATACGGTACAGGCCCAGACGCGGATCGACATCGCGCGGGAACTGATCGGGCGCGGCGACGATCGCCTCCAGCGTGGCACGGACATATTTGTCGCCCTGGTGCTGGCTGCCGGTCAATGCCCGGCCGTAGCGCCGCAGAAATGGAAGATGCGGTGCGAGTTGCTGTCCAAGCGACATGGGTCGTGTTCACTCCCTGATAGAACCAGCGGGCCCGATAGGTGATGGGGGACCCGCGGCTTTGCAACAATGTTTGTCGAAGAACCCAGCCGCCCCCGTGGACCTGCGGAATTTTCGCGCGTCGTTGGAACCATCGACCGTCGATTTGGTTTCCTCGGCGATCGGATGCGATTATGTCGCCGGCGAGTGCGACGGATCGTGCCGTTCGCTATTATGTGTGCGTGGATTGCCCAGGTCGCGGTGCCGGGCCACCAGGGGGACGTTTTGGACTTGGCCAGCGACAAGCAACAGAGCGACAAGGACCGGAACACGTCTTCGCAGAATTCACCCAAGGTCCAGAGCAAGGATCGTGACATGGGCGCGGCGCTCCGCTCCGCCTATCAAAGGACGGTGGACGAGCATGTTCCCGACGAAATGCTCGACCTGTTGAACAAGCTGGCCTAAGCGGAGGGGGCATGGCCTCCTCGATCGACGCAGCCGCCACGACCCGCCGGGCGGCGATGGCACCGGTTTCCGCATTGTCGCGGCTGCCGACCGGGGCGAAGCTGTTCATCACCCTCTCCATCGCGCTCTTGCTGCTCGCGCTGATCGCGATCGGCGCGACGCTGCAGACCGGCCGCCTGGCGGATTCCGAAGTGCGCGCGCGCCTGCGCATCGCTGCCAACGAAAGTGCGCGCAATATTTCCATCGAGCTGTCGGGCGACATCAATGCCCTGCGGGTCGCGGTCGCCGCGCTGCGCGGCGATCCCGCCGACGCGCCGAGTTGCGCGCGCGCCCAGGGGGTGTTCGCCCAGCAGGCGACGATCGGCACGCGTTTCTCGATCGTCGATCGCAACGGCCGCCTGCTGTGCGGCGTGCCGCTCGATGCGCGCATCCCGGACGATCGCGACGATCCGGTGGACGTCCGCATTCTCAACCACCGCGGCCTGGTGGTCACCGTCGCCGCGCCGGGTGGCGCTCCGGTGGCGCGCGTGCTGTTCCCGACGGCATTCCTGGCAAGGCTCGTCGGCTCGGGCAGCCGCGCCATGCCGCTCGGCACTGCGCTGATCGATGAGGATCATAATCTCGAGCTGACGACGATCCCCGGCCAAGGACCGCTAGAGCGCACCGAGACGGTACAGACCGATCTCGGCCTCGGCGGCCTGCAGCTCCGCACCAGCATCCGCAGCGCGCCGATCACCTCGTCCTTCCTCGTCGCGCTGCTCCTGCCGCTGCTCATGTGGGCGGCGGCGGCGGGCCTGTCCTGGTTCGTCGTCGATCGGCTGCTGATCCGCCCGCTGCGCCTGCTGCGCGCCAGTGTCGCGGCCTATACGCCGGGGGAAGTGATCGATCCCGGCAAGCTCGGCCCGCTGCCGGCGCAGGAAATTCGCGAACTCGGGGACACGTTCCGCGCGATCAGTCGCACCGTCGCGCTGCATGAGGCGGGCCTGGCCGATGCGGTGGTGCGTCAGACCAAGTTGACGCGCGAGGTCCACCATCGCGTCAAGAACAACCTCCAGGTCATTTCCAGCCTGATCAACTTCCATGCGCGCGGCGCACCCAGCGCCGATGCGACCGCGGCCTATGCCTCGATCCAGCGTCGCGTCGACGCGCTGGCCGTCGTCCACCGCATCCATTTCGCCGAGATGGAGGAGAACCGCGGCCTCAACCTGCGGTCGGTGATCGGCGAGCTCGCCTCCAACATCCGGGCCACCGCGCCCGAGGGCGCCGGCAGCCTGCACATCGCGCTCGATGTCGACCCGTTCCTGGTCAACCAGGACGTCGCCGTCGCGGTCGCCTTCCTGGTCACCGAGACGATCGAGCTGGCGATGACCTGCGACCCCGCCGCGCAGATCCGCGTTGCCGTCAAGCCGGGGGACGAGGAAAAGCGTGCGAAGCTGCGCGTCGTGTCGCGGGCCTTCGTCGAAAGCGAAACCCTCACGCATCTGCTCTCCACCCGCTATGGCCGCGTCATGGAGGGCTTGTCACGCCAGCTGCGCACGCCGCTCCACCACGACCCGATGACCGGTGCCTATGAGATCGCCTTCCCCGTGATGGGTCGCGACTGATCGCGAGACGGTACGCACGCGCACCGACCAAAAAAGATTCGAAATTTCGACGGATCGGCGGAACTCGGCTGCTGGAGGGGTGTTATGCCCTTCGGATCGCGACCTTATGCCCCCCCGCTCTCGCGGTCCACGACATAGGCCCGGAAGCAGCAACCCTCCCCCCCCCGGTGCTGCTTCCGGGCCTTTAACGTTTCGGGCAGGGTTCGCTGCCATCC
>JAEWJQ010000260.1 GCA_023386515.1 Pseudomonadota bacterium
TTGACCGGCGCGACGATCTCGTCGTCGTGCCGCTCATTGTCCCAGCCATGCGCGGCATAATAGGCCTCCAGCATGTCGATGGGGGCGGCGGCGTCCTGGTCGTGGTCGGGGTGATCGAGCATGGCCATGCGTCCTTATCGCACGGTCACGCTGCCGCGGCAAAATCGCCGCGGCAACCCACCCCGGTCGGGGTGCGGACAAGGTCGGGGATAAAGCTGTGGAAAAGTCAGGCG
Source organism: Pseudomonadota bacterium (assembly GCA_023386515.1). Next base: position 234 of record JAEWJQ010000260.1, read on the forward strand.
GTCGGCAGCGGATCGGCCGATGCGCCCCCCTGCTTGGCCTCGAGCGCATCGAGGCGCGCGCGCAGCGCGTCGGCCTCGTCACGCGCCGCTACCGCCATCGCCTTGACCGCGTCGAACTCGTCGCGGCTGACGAAGTCCAGCCCGCCGAGCCATTCGCGGGCGCGCGAGCGGGCGCTCGATTCCGCTTCCCGGCCGACCCCCGCCAGCGTGCCGGCGGCGCCGTTCACGAACTTGACGAAATCATCGAACAGGCGGTTTTCGGTCTGCATGCTGGGTCTTTCCGGTACGGGTCGTCGTGTCGTCAGAGCATCTGGGACGTATGCGCCGCAGGCACAAGGGTTTCCGCATCCGGGTTGAGCTGCCCGATCCGCCAGGTCAGCACGCCGGCAAAGCTGATCCAGACCAGATACGGCACCAGCAGCCACGCCGCGACCACCCGGATGCGGGAGAAGGCGACCGTCGTCGCAATGCCCAGGATCAGCATCCCGACGATGACGATCAGCGCAAGGTGTACCCGGTGCATGCCGAAGAACAGCGGCGTCCAGGCGAGGTTGAGCAGGAACTGCGCCGCGAACAGGCCGATCGCGACGCCGCGCCCGCGTGCGCCGCGCGCATGGAGGATCATCGCCAGCGCAAGGCCGAGCAACACGTAGAGCGTCGTCCAGGCAACGGGAAAGACCCAGCCGGGCGGTGTCACCTCCGGCTTGCGCAGCGCTTCGTACCAGGCGTTCTCCGCCCCGGCGGGCACCGACCGGCCCGATGCGAAGCCGAGCAGCAGGATCAGCGGCACGCTCACCGCCGCCCAGCGCAGAAACGACATGCGCAACTGACCCTTGGAAGCGACGACGCTCACCCGATGCTCCTTGTCCCCTGTGCCGGACGGCACAGCCGATTGATTACGTGCCGGACGGCACAGCCGATTGGTTACGAGCCGACGGACCCGACCGCACAGTGCCGAACGGCACAGATCGCGCTCTGCCCCGCCCCGCAGCCTTCGTAAAGCGTCCGGTTCGATTATCGTTCCGATTGCGGTCCGAAACGGGATGCCGCGACCAGAAATTCCACATTGCCTTCCGGTCCGGTAATCGGGCTGGCCGTGACGCCGGCCACCGTCCAGCCCGCCTCGCTCAGCCATGCGACGACGGCGTCGCAGACGCGGGCATGCACCGCCGGATCGCGCACCACCCCGCCCTTGCCGACCTCATCACGCCCCGCCTCGAACTGCGGCTTGATCAGCGCGAGCAAGCGCCCCTCCGCCGCCGCGAACTGCATCGGGCGTTCCAGCACCTTCGCCAGGCCGATGAAGCTGGCATCGCAGACAATCAGGTCGACCGGCTCCGGGATGTGATCGGCGGTCAGGATGCGGGCGCTGGTCTGTTCGTGGACGATGACGCGCGGGTCCTGCCGCAGCTTCCAGGCGAGCTGGTTGGTGCCGCTGTCGATCGCATAGACGCGCGCCGCGCCGCGGCTCAGCAGCACGTCGGTGAAGCCGCCGGTCGACGATCCGACGTCAATCGCCACCGCACCGGCGACGTCCCAGCCGAAATGGTCGAGGCCATGGGCGAGCTTGATGCCGCCGCGCGAGACCCAGGGATGGTCGCGGCCGCGCACCTCGATCGCAGCATCCTCCGGCAGCGTCTGCCCCGGCTTGTCGACCTTGCGCGTTCCGGCGAACACCAGCCCGGCCATGATCAGCGCCTGCGCGCGCGACCGCGATTCGGCGAGGCCGCGATCGACGAGCATCTGGTCCACGCGGGTCTTCGCCATGACAAGCGCATAGCGGCATCATCGGCGCCGATCCACCCGCCGCATGCCGCCATCGCTTCGGCGCAGCCGCTATTGCCCATCGGAATAGTAGGTATAGCTTTCGGTGATGGGGGGCGTGCCGAACGAAGCCGCTCCTGCACGGTATGCGTTCGTCATGCCCTTCCATGAGGGAGATGCAAGATGACGGGTTTCGCGACGTTCGAATCGGCCGGTCCGACGATCCTGACCGTGCCTGGCCTGGGTGGCTCCGGCCCCTCGCATTGGCAAAGCCTGTGGGAAGAGGCGCGGCCGGATACGGTCCGCGTCGAACTCGGCATGTGGAATACACCGCATCGCAACGCCTGGGTGACCAAGCTCGACCAGGCTATCCGTGCCGCGGAGGCGCCGGTGATCCTCGCCGCGCACAGCCTCGGCTGCCTGGCGGTGGCGTGGTGGGCGGAACTGAGCCCCCAACCCTATGGCTGGCCGGTCGCCGGCGCATTGCTGGTCGCGCCGGCGGATGTCGACCGCTCCGACGCGCCGGACGCGCTGAAGGGCTTCGCGCCCTCGCCGCGGACGCCGCTCCCCTTCCCCTCGATCCTGGTCGCCTCCCGCGACGATCCGTGGATCACGATCGATCGCGCGCACAGCCTCGCCGCCAACTGGGGCAGCCATTTCATCGATGCGGGTGCGCAGGGGCATCTCAATGCCGCCAGCGGTCTCGGCTGGTGGCAGGAGGGGCAGGAATTGCTCGGCCGCGTCATCGCCGCGAGCAGCGACGCCCGTGGCCATGCCCGCTCACCGGGCGACGCGCGCTCGATCCTGGCGATCAACGCCACCGACGCGGCGCACGCGCATTATCTGGGTCGTTGATTGTCGAACGGCGCTCGTTTCGGCCAGCGCCAGCCTAAGCCCGCGCAAAGCGTTCGCGTCCTCGCGGTCCAGTGGAGCGGTTCAGCGGACTAAGTACAGCTGAGCGTTTCTATCCGCGGGTCGTGAACGCCGTGCTCATCTCGCGCGTCGGGTTAAGTCTAACCCGCCGTCCCGTCAAAACCGGATTGGCTGAACCACTGATAATATTGACGCGGAAGGTCGCAAGATGTTACCTCTCCTCCAATCCAATTCGAATATTCCGCTGGACTGACCAAGATTCACTTGCGCCAAGATCGGGTCAAATACGACTTCAATGTCATGGCGTTTGCATCAATTTGTGAATGATGCCAGGCAAAGCATACCGGTTGAGGCGCCACTTTTCGGATCTTCGTCCGCTCCCTGAAACGCTGGTTTTACCAGAGCGTCACTGCTTTCCTGCGCCGGCAGGCCTACATCGCTTTCCGACTGCCGCGGGCGATGGCGCCCGCTCCGCATGGAGCTATGCGAGAAGATGAAGAAGATTGGATTTCTGTCGTTCGGCCACTGGTCCGATACTCCGCATTCGGCGACCCGCTCCGCGCAGGACGTTCTGCTGCAGTCGATCGACTTGGCCGTGGCGGCCGAAGAGCTAGGAGCCGATGGCGCCTATTTCCGCGTCCACCATTTCGCGCAGCAACTCGCCTCGCCCTTCCCGCTGCTTGCTGCGGTCGGCGCGAAGACGCAGCGCATCGAGATCGGCACCGGCGTGATCGACATGCGCTACGAAAACCCCTTCTACATGGCGGAGGACGCCGGAGCGGCGGACCTCATCGGTAACGGGCGGCTGCAGCTCGGGATCAGCCGAGGCTCGCCCGAACAGGTGATCGAGGGCTGGCGCTACTTCGGCTATGCGCCGGCGGAGGGTGAAACCGATGCCGATATGGGCCGGCGTCATGCGGAAGTGTTCCTGCAACTGCTCGCCGGCAAGGGCTTCGCGCGACCCAATCCGCGGCCGATGTTTCCCAATCCGCCGGGACTGTTGCGGCTGGAGCCGCACGCGCCCGGACTGAGCGAGCGGATCTGGTGGGGATCGGCGTCCAACGCCACGGCGGTCTGGGCGGCGCAGCAAGGCATGAATCTGCAAAGCTCGACGCTGAAGGCCGATGAGACCGGCGAACCGTTCCACGTCCAGCAGGCCAAGCAGATCCGTGCCTATCGCGAGGCTTGGGCCGCAGCGGTGCATGCACGGACGCCGCGCGTCTCCGTCTCGCGCTCCATCTTCGCGATCGTCGACGATCGCGATCGCGCATACTTCGGTCGCGAACAAGGCGGCGATCAGATCGGTGTGATCGACTCGATGCGGGCCGTGTTCGGCCGGTCCTATGCGGCGGAACCCGAGACGCTGATCGAGCAGCTCCGTGGCGACGAGGCGATCGCGGAAGCGGACACCCTGCTGCTCACCGTCCCCAACCAACTGGGCGTAGCGTACAACGCCCATGTCATCGACAGCATCCTGCGCTACATCGCGCCGGCACTCGGCTGGCGCTGAACCGAGCGCCGATCGCAGGCACAACAAGGGGGGCCGCAGCCCCCCTTGCGCGATCAACGATGGCGTCACGGTGCGTCTTGGGAACTCCGCAACGCCGCAGCGATCTTAGTTGCTGCTGCTGTTGTCGTCAGCGATGATCACGATGCCCGCGACGACCGCGGCAGCGGCGATCACGGCAACGATCAGACCGCCGCCGGCGAGTTCGTTCTTCTTCGCAGAGGCCGAACCGGTGCGGACCGACTTGGCAACCGACAGGCTCGCGGCCGGATTGGCCGGAGCGGCGGCAGCCGGAGCCACTGCGAGAGCGGCCACCGCGACCGCCATCAAAGCCTTCGAAACCATAAAACTCCCCTTCACTGGTGAGACTTTTCCATGCCAGATTATTGCCGCATCGCAAGATGATTTTTTGCACTATACTGTTCGCACGAAGCTTTCACCTGGCGACGCGATATAGAAACCGGAGATATTTCTAGATGTTGCCCGCGGCATGCAGGATTTCGCTGAGCGACGCCGGAGCATAGCCGAGCCGATCGAGCCGATCGAACATCCGGTCCCACCAGCGCCAGAAGATCGCCAAATCCGCCGAATCGCGGACATAGGGGGTATGGCCAGGGCACAGCGATGGCGAATGGAAGGAGAAGCTGAGCAGGCGCAACTCGTCGCGCTCCGCCGCCATCTCGACCGCCTCCAGCGCAGCATCAATCGGCATATCTTCCGGCGTCAGCGCGACCCGTTGCAGGAGGCCAGCGCGCGCCGCCACGCCGCGTACAGGGGGTAGGCGACCGGTCAGGGGAAACAGGGATGCTCCGAGTCGGCGCCATGCGCCCGTGAATACCGTGGTGAGCGGCAGTTCGAGCAAGTTGCCGGTCCGGAACGCGGCATTGCCGATTTGTGAGAAATCCGGCCCGAGGTCGGCGGTATAGTCGTATCGCGCGCGCATCGAACTGTCGATGCGATAGCCCCGCTCCGTCAGCAGGGCGAGCGTGGCGGGACCAATACCATAGCGTCCGGCACGATAGGCGAGCGGCCGACGCCCGAAGGCTCGCTCGAGTCGCCCGGTCAGCGCGTCGAGCTTTGCCGCCTCGTTCGCGATCGGGAGGTTTCCCGCATAGCTGTCACCTGGCGATGCGGGAAAATAAGGCGGATTGACCCAGGCGTGGAGTTGCGCGCCGAGCATGTTTCGCGGGTCGTCGAGCGCCTCTCGCAGGATGTCGCAAGCAGCGGCGTCCTCCGTCACCGGATAATCGACCATGAAAGCGAGGCCAATGCCGCGGTCGCGAAAGCGCCGGTGAGCTTCGGGAAGGGAGCCGATCGTCGTGACGGCGCGATGGTCGCGACTGAGCGGGGCGGCCCAGTCGAACTCCTCCTCGACATCGACGAAGACCGTGTAGCGCCGGCCGAAGTTTGCGGGCCAGTCGACGATCGCGTCCGGCGAAGGTGGCGACAGACGGAAAGGCGGCACAGGCGTGACGATCAGCCGGGCACGCCGACGAGGGCCGGAACGGCAGCGGGGAGGCGCAGAGTGAGCAGATGCTCACCGACCGACAGGCCGCCGCCAAGTTCCCGCGCGAGATCGCGGGCGAGCCGTAGTCCGAAGGAGGCGCCGAGCAACGGCCCGTCGCTGCCACCATCGTGGTCGCCAAGGCTGAGCAGGGAATCGTCGTCGGCGATCGCAGCGAGTGCCGCCGGACGCGCAAAGCAGATCGCTACCTCGCCGTCGTTGGCAGGCGCCTCGGCGATATCGATCCGCTCACCCGGGGCTGCCGCACCGGCAAGGGCGGCCAACATGCGCGACATCAGCTGCTCGACGGCCCGGCTGTCCGTCATGGCGGCGTGACTGCCCATCGGGTGGAGGTCGAAGCCGGTGTTG
>JAEWJQ010000033.1 GCA_023386515.1 Pseudomonadota bacterium
TGTTGTAGGTGGCGCTGGTCGGATCGAGGCAGGGGCTGCCGGCCGGGAAGGTGGGCGGCGTGCCGAGCGATAGATTGGGACGCAGGTCGATGAAGTTCGGCCGGGTCCGCGTCTTGGTATAGGCGAGGCGCAGTTGCAGCCTGTCGTTGAACGCGATGCGGGCGCTGCCGTTCGGCAGATAGTCGGTGTATTCGTTGGTCGCATTGGCCGGGGAGACGACCCCGGCGATGTTCTGCTGCGCCTGGACCCGGTGCTTGGTCTTGACCACGCGCAGGCCGGCGAGGCCGTCGATCGTCACGCCACCCAGGTCGAAGCCGTATTTCAGCTGGCCATAAGCGGCATAGGCCTTTTCGTTGGCGCGAAATTGCTGCGTCGGGTCGAAGGCGACCGTTCCGGCCGGCTCCAGGAAGAAGGCGCGCAGCGCGGGCAGATTGTTGCGGATGCTGTCGCGGGTGATCGCCGCATAGGCGACGTTGGGCTGGGCATTGTTGTAGGTGAAGCCGGGCAGGGTGGTCCGCACGTCCGCGCCGGGCAGCGCAGTCAGCGGGATCTGCCGGTCCTCGAAGAACACGGGTGCGGTGGTGGCGGTGCCGGGGGTGAAGACATTGTTGTAGATGTTGCCGAAGTCGCGCGACGCGTCGCGATCGTCGTAGCGGACGCCGAACTGCAGGCGCCGCAGGAAGCCGTTGCCGAGGTCATAGGCGAGATCGGCACGCGACTGCCAATCCTTGCCGCTGACCACCGTCAGTTCCTGGTACAGGCCGCGCGCGACGAAATTGGCGGGATCGGTGATCGAATAGTTGAGGAAGGTCTGCGACGGGCCGCCGTCCAGGTCCTTTGATACGTCGAAATTGGAGACATGCGTCGGCACGCCGCGGGTGGCGTAATCGACGTTGACCAGATCGGCGGTATATTTGCTGTCGGTATAGGCGATGTCGGCGGACAGGGTCAGGCGATCGTGCGTGTAGTTGATGCCGCCGCCGCCCTGATAGGTGTCGGTCTTACCGTTGAACGATCCGGTATAGCCGTCGGGGCGCACCGCGCCGGTGACGGTCGCCTGGGCGATCTTGTTGCTGCCGGGAATGGTCGTGATGTTCGACAGCGTGATGCCGCCGAAGTTCGGGATGAACATCCAGCGGTTATAGTCCTTCGACCGGAAGCCCTGGTACAGGCCGTCGAGGTAGATTTCGAGATCCGGCGTCGGCTTCCACTGGAAGGCGGCATTGGCCGACGGGCGGTACCGTGCGCCATAGCCGAGGAAATTGCCCTGCGCGTCGGGGAAGCGCAGCCCGGCGGTCTGGCCCGGCGCGTTGCTCGCGTCGGTGGTCGCGATCACCACCGACTGTTCGCGCGACGAATCCATGAAATTGATGCCGACGTACGAAGCGTTGAGCAGCAGGCCCATCTCGCCGATGCCGGTGTCCCACCGGTCGCTGATCAGCAGGTTGCCGTTGGGCACGATCCGTTCGGATTGCTGCGACAGCACGCCGTTGAGCGAACCGGACAGTTCGAAGCCGTTGAAGTCGAAAGGCTTGCGACCACGCACGTTGATCTCGCCGGCGATACCGCCCTCGATCTGGTTGGCGGTGCCGGACTTGTAGACCTCGAGCGCGGCGACGGTGCCGGCGGGGAAGTCCTGGATCTGGACAAAGCGGCCTTCGGCGGTGAAGATCTGGCGGCCGTTATAGGTGGTGGTGAGATCGGGTAGGCCGCGCACCGTAACGCCCGCGGATTCGCCCCCTCCGCGCGTCACCGCGACGCCGGCGACGCGCTGCAACGCCGACGACGCAAAGGTGTCGGGGAGCTTACCGATGTCCTGCGCGACCACGGCGTCGACGATGCCGTCGGAGGTGCGCTTGATCGCCTGCGCCGATTCGAGGCTGCGGCGCAGACCGGTGACGACGACGTCACCCTCGCCGTCGACCGGCGTCTCCTGCACCGACGAAGCGACGGCCGGGTTGGCGCTCTGATCGGATGCGGCGTCCGGCTTCGGCAGGTCCTGGGCATCGTCTTTGGTTTGCGACGCCGCTTTGGCGGCGGTGGTCCCACTGTCCTGCGCGGCCGCAGGCACGGTGACCAGCAGCGCGGTGATGGCCACCGACGCGCGCAACAACCCCTTGGTGTTCATATCCCCTCCTTGTCCCGCCATTCGGTTGGTTCCGAAGGTCGGTCAGTGGTCCGTACCGTACCTAATCGTGTCTGCCAACGGCTAATTGTCTGATTAGTTTTAGAAAGCGTGTGTCAGACCCTTGTCTTCCCCGCGCCGTGCCGCGAAGATGGCGCCGCCCCGCAGAATGGGCGCGCGACCGCATCGCGGACGATTGAGGGAGGATCATATGAGGCATCTGCTGCGCGCGAGAACCGCGTTTCGTACACCGTCTACGCGTCTCGCAACCGGTGAGGGGGCCGCGCGCGCTTTGCAGGCCCCGGCAGGAACGATGGCGCATCTATCCCGGCAAATCGGCGCATCCAGCGGCCTAGATCCGTCCCTTATCTTGCCTGACAAGGTGGTGGAGCGTGCAGGTTTCGCAGTCGGGGACCGGCTCGATCGACGGCGTGAGCGGATAGCCGTTAAGGCGGTTTGGGCCCTGCTCGTCGCGGGTGCGGCTGTCCTGACCGCCTCGCCCGCCGCCGCGCGCGAGCGCTGGAGCGAGGCGCAGGCCAGCGGCTGGTACGCGCGCCAGCCATGGCTGGTCGGGTCCAATTACGCGCCCGCCAGCGCAATCAACCAACTGGAGATGTGGCAGGCCGCGACCTGGGATCCGCAACGCATCGACAGCGAGCTGGCCTTGGCCCAGGGCATCGGCATGAAAACGATGCGCGTGTTCCTGCACGACCAGCTGTGGGCGCAGGATCCCGAAGGATTCAAGCGGCGGATCGATGAATTTCTGACCATCGCGCATCGCCACGGCATCCGCCCGTTGTTCGTGCTGTTCGACAGCTGTTGGGACCCGGATCCGAAGCTGGGGCCGCAGCATCCGCCGATCCCCGGCGTGCACAATTCCGGCTGGGTACAGGGTCCCGGCATGCCCGGTTTGCGCGATCGCGCCGGCTGGCCGAAGTACAAGTCCTACGTCCAGGGCGTGATCGGGGCATTCAAGGCCGACGACCGTATCCTGGGCTGGGATTTGTGGAACGAGCCCGACAATCCGGCCGACCAGTACAAGGGGCAGGAGGGCAAAGAGCCGCTGGTGCGCGCCATGCTGGCGCAGGTGTTCGACTGGGCGCGCGCCGCCGATCCGACCCAGCCGGTGACATCCGGCGTGTGGTGGCACGACGACTGGTCGCCCTCCGGAGGCAAGCTGACGCCGATGGAGAAGCTGCAGCTCGGCCAGTCCGACGTCATCACCTTCCACGATTACAGCTGGCCGGAGACGTTCGAGCGGCGCGCACGCCAGTTGATCCCCTATGGCCGGCCGGTGATCTGCACCGAATATATGGCGCGCGGTAACGGGTCGACCTTCGACACCATTCTGCCGATCGGCAAGCGGCTGAACGTCGGCATGATCAACTGGGGGTTCGTCGACGGCAGGACGCAGACGCGGCTGCCGTGGGACAGCTGGAAGAAGCCCTATACGATGGACGAACCGACGATCTGGTTCCACGAGGTGTTCCGGGCCGACGGCACGCCCTATCGCCGGGCGGAGACCGACCTGATCCGACGGTTGAGCGCCGCGCCTAAGGGCGTGGTGCCACCGCCGCCGGCCGAGATGCCCGTGGTGCCGGCACGGCGCGCGCGGCGCTGATCCGATGGCGATGCGGCCGGCAATCTGGCTGACGGCGGCGGTCGTGGCGTTCGGCCTGCCGGTCGCCGGCCCTGCGGCGACGCCATCAGCCGTCACGGCGAACGGACCGAGCGCGATCCCCGGCGCGACGCTGTATCCTCGTGGCTTCGAGGTGCGGCACAATGCGCGGCTGAAAGGGCAATTGGTTCTGGCGACGCTGGCCGGCATTGTGGCCAGTCGCGATGAGGGGCGCAACTGGACGTCGGTCGGCGCGATCCCCGCGCCACCGGGGACGACGGAACGCTGCTGCGGCGTTCTGTACGAGCTGCCGCAACGGGTCGGCGATCTCGCGGCGGGCAGCTTCCTCTATGCGGCGACCTATCATCTCGGACCGCGCACGACGATCCGCGTCTACCGGAGCGAGGACGGGGCGCACTGGCGGCCGCATAGCGAAGTCGCTGCGGGCGGGCCGATCGGCACAGGCGTGTGGGAGCCGCAATTCGACGTCGCCCGCGACGGTGCCCTGGTCGTCTTTTGGTCGGACGAGACCGATCCGTGCTGCAGCCAGCGGCTGCGTCGCGCGCGCAGCTATGACGGGCTCGTCTGGCGCGATGTCGGTGATCTCGTCCGCGGGCGCCGGCAGGCGGACCGGCCCGGCATGGCCACTACGGCGCGGATGGCTGACGGGCGCATCGCGATGACCTATGAGATCTGCGGCCCGGAGCGCTGCGCCGTTCATATCCGTTATTCGCGGGACGGCTGGGACTATGGCGATTCTGACGATCCCGGCTCCCGCATCCAGACCGCCACCGGCGAGTATCTGGCACATGCGCCGACCGTCACGGTCAGCGGCGACCGGCTGCTGGTCGTCGGTCAGATGGTCTATCAAGCAGACGGCGCCGTCTCGCCGCTGAACGGTCGGGTCGTGTTGGAACGGCGTGGCGCAGGCGGCGCATGGCAACCGATCGCGGCGCCGGTGCCCGTGCCCGACGCATACGACAATTACTGTCCGAACTATGCCAGCATGCTCATACCCCGTAACCATGGCCGGGCGCTGATGATGATAGCCTCCGCCTACGACGCGCAGCACCGTTGCCGAGCCTTTATTGGGAAGGGAGCGCTGCAATGACCGTCGTGCGCCTGATAGCGCACGTCGCTGTCGTCATCGGCGGCGGTTTCGCGCTCGCCGCGCTTGCGCAGACGCCGTCGCTGCCACTGACCGGGGACGTGGCGCCGGTGCACGATCCGGTGATCATCCGCGCCAGCGATGGCTATCACGTCTTCTCCACCGGGATTGGCGCCGATGGGCAGGGAGTGCTGTCGGCCCGCCACTCCCGCGACCGGATCCACTGGGAGCGGGAGCGGCCGCCGTTCACAGCGTTGCCCGCCTGGACGAGCCGGGCGATCCCGGGCGCGAAGAACATGTGGGCGCCGGACATCAGCTATGTCGATGGCCAATACCGCCTCTATTACGCGGTTTCGACCTTCGGCTCGAACCGGTCGGCGATCGGCCTCGCCACCAGTCGCAGCCTCGACCCGGCCTCGCCCGATTACGGCTGGCACGACGAAGGCATGGTGCTGATGTCGACGGCGGCGGACGATTACAACGCGATCGATCCGGCCTTCCTTGCCGATGCGAAGGGCCGGCAGTGGCTGTCGCTCGGCAGTTTCTGGACCGGGCTGAAGCTCTTCCGGCTCGATCCCCGCACCGGCAAGCTGCTCGATCCCGGCGCCAGGCCGATCGCCATCGCACGCCGGCCGGTCCCCGCCGGCGCGCCGTCGATCGTCGAGGCGCCCTACATCTTCGAACACGGCGGCTGGTATTGGCTGATCGCGTCCTACGATTATTGCTGCAAGGGTGTGAACAGCACCTATTACAGCGTCATCGCCCGCTCGCGCCGGGTCGAGGGGCCCTATCGGGGCAAGGGCGGCAGCTCGATGATGGCCGGCGGCGGCACGATCCTGCTGCGCGCCGACCTGCAGGAGAAGCAAAGGTTTCGTGGACCGGGGCATGTCGGCCACACCCGCGATGCCGACGGCACCGACTATATCGTCTATCACGCCTATGATCGTGACCATGGCGGCGTGCCGACCCTGCGGCTGGCGCGGTTGCGCTGGGGGGCGGACGGTTGGCCGGTCGCCAGCAACGAGGGAGAGCCACAATGACCGATACCGGACGCCGCCTGTTCGTGGCCGGCGCGCTGACGCTGCTGGCCGAGCCGGCCTTCGCCGCGACGACTGCCCCACGCGAGCGCTTTCCCGATCCGCTGGTCCGCCAGCGCGCCGACGCGCAGGTCTTCCGCCATAGCGACGGCTGGTATTACATGACCGGCTCCGTTCCCGAATACGACCGATTGGTGTTGCGCCGGGCCCGCTCCATCGCCGGTCTGGCTACAGCCAAGGAGGCGGTGCTGTGGCGGCATCCGGCCAGCGGGCCGATGTCGGGGTTCATCTGGGCGCCGGAACTGCACCTGATCGACGGCCAGTGGATCATGTATTTCGCCGCCGGGCCGAGCGGCGGCGGCGCCGACGTCTTCCGCATCCGGACCTTCGCCCTGCGCTGCGACGGGCGCGACCCAATGACCGGACGCTGGTCCGAGCTCGGCCAGCTGCAGACGCCGTGGGACAGCTTCACGCTGGATTCGACCAGCTTCGTGCATCGCGGCACGCGTTATCTCGCCTGGGCGCAGCGCGAGCCGGGAATCGACACCAACAGCAACATCTACCTCGCGCCGCTTGCCACGCCGTTGACGCTGGCGGCGCGTCCCGCCCGGCTGACCGTGCCGACGCTGCCCTGGGAGGTGCGCGGCTACAAGGTGGCGGAGGCGCCGGCGCTGCTCGCGCATGGCGGCAAGCTGTTCCTGACCTATTCGGCGAGCGCAACGGACTCGCGCTATTGCATGGGCATGCTGACCGCCGACGCCGCCAGCGACATCATGGACCCGGCGAATTGGACCAAGTCGCAGCAGCCGGTCTTCCAAACCTCGGCCGCCCATCATCGCTTCGGACCCGGTCACAACAGCTTCACCGTCGATCACGCGGGGCGCGACGTGCTGATCTATCACGCGCGGGATTACGACAAGATCGTCGGCGATCCACTGTTCGACCCGAACCGCCATACCCGCGCGAAATACTTCCGCTACCGGCCCGATGGCACGCCCGATTTCGGTGTGCCCGGAGAGGTCATTTGAGGCCAATAACGGGCCAGCTGATTGAGACGAGGGTATGTGATG
>JAEWJQ010000322.1 GCA_023386515.1 Pseudomonadota bacterium
GATATAGGCAGACGCCTTGGATTCCGACGACATCGCCTTGATCTTCAGCTTCATCTGGCTGCGCTGGCGCAGCACGGTCGCCAGGTTGGCGAGCGTTTCCGCCAGATTGCCGCCGGTCTCGCGCTGAATGGCGAGCGTGATGACGAAGAACTGGAATTCGGGCGTGCCGAGCCGGTCGGCGGTGTCCTGCAGCGCGCCGTCCATCGACCGGCCGATCTTCATCTTGTCGGACACCATGCGGAATTCCTCGCCGACCGGGCCATCGACCTCCTGCCCGACGACGGTCATGGTCTCGGTCACGGGGAGGCCAGAGCGCAGGCCGCGCACCAGCAGCTCGATCGCATCGGGGAATTTGGCGGTGAATTTGGCGATGCGGCGCTGGATGAACTTGCCGACGACGAAATGCGGAATGCCGCCGCCAACGATCGTGCCGATGAACAGGCCCAGGATGAGCGGCGCGCCGCGCAGCCACAACAGGCCCGCGGTCACCACCAGCAGGCCGACGCTGGCCATGCCATATTGGCCGACCGTCCAGTCCTTGCCCGTCATCGCCAGCCGCTTGGCGAGCTGCGCCGGATTGGGCAGCAGCTTGCCGAAGGCGATGTCGGTCTTGGTCTGTTCGCGACCCGCGGTAATGCGACGCATCTGCGCGTCGGCGATCGCCGCGCCCTCACCATGGCGCTCGCGCAGTGCGGCGATGCGGCGGGACTGCGCGCGCTGCGGCGAAGGACCCGCGAACGCATAGGCCAGCAGGCCGAGTACCGCCGCCGCGCCGAGCGCGATCAACAGCAGGGGCATCATGGTCATGGTCTCGTTCCGCGCTCCCTAAGGCCGATGCCGGACGATCACTTGGCCGGACGCTTGGTGAGCAGCGAGGCGATCAGCGACTTGCCCTTGGCGTTCTTGCCGCCCTTCGCCGGTCCGGCGCTGTCGGCGATTTCGTCGCCCGCGTTCAGCAGGCTGCGCGCCAGATCGACCAGGGGCGCCACCGTCTTCGAATTCTTGCCGGCCTCGGCCAGCGGCTTGCCGAGCTTCGCCGCCTGCGCCGCAAGCTTCTGGTCGAAGGGAACGACATGATCGATCTTGCGCTCGATCGATCCTTCGAAATCCTTGCGGCTGATCTCGATCTGCGCGGACGGATGCATGCGGTTGCAGACGACGGTGACGCGCGTCTGCGGTGCGTTTGTCTTCAGCCACGACAGGATGCGGATCGTATCGCGTGCGGCGGCAAGGGTCAGTTCGGTGACGATCACCGCGGTCTGAATGTCGCTGATCAGATGCGGGTGCTGGACCAGCATCGCGCGCGGCAGATCGACCACGGTGCATTCGAACGCGGCGCGCATCTCCTCCTGCAGCTGGTAGAAGGCGGCGCCGTCGGTCATCAGGGGGGCGTTGATCGGCGCTTCCGCCGACAGCACGGCGAGCTTTTCCGACGCCTTGACCATCGCCCGCTCAATGAACAGGCCGTCAATGCGGCTCGGGTTCTCGATCGCGTCGGTCAGGCCGCGGCCGGGCTCGAGATCCAGCGCCAGCGCACCGGTACCGAAATGCACGTCGAGGTCGAGCAGGGCGGTGGAGCGCTTCTCCTTCTCGCTGAGCAGCCAGGCGAGCGAGGTCGCCAGCGTCGAGGCGCCGACGCCGCCGCGCGTGCCGATCACCGCGGTCGCGAGGTGCGGCCGGTCGGGTTCGGCGTCGACCGGCTTGGGCGCGTTGAGCATCGCCTGCGCATGCCCCAGCGCCTCGCGCAACATGTCCGGATGCACCGGCTTCAGCAGGTAATCCTGGATGCCGCTGGCGACGAGGTCGCGGTACAGGCGCACGTCGTTGACCTGGCCGGCGGCGATCACCACCGTGCCGGGCTCGCAGACCTCGGCGAGGGCGTTGATGTCGTTGAGCGGGTCGCCCGATTCGGCGAGGTCGACGAAGAGGATCTGCGGGCTCGCCGACACGGACAGCGACTGCACCGCATTGCGCAGGCCGCCCTTGTGGACCTTCTCCACCGCCCAGCCCAGTTCCGCCGCGACGGGCCGCAGCGTCTCGGCGGTGGTCTCGTCGCAGACATAGGCGGCGAACGGATCGCGCAGGCCGGTGCTGCCGGGTTTCCAGGGTGCGTTCATCTTACTTCCCTCCCGCGCTGGCGCCCTGCAGGCCGCCGGCACCGGTCGGTGCCTTCTTGCGATAGGCGTCGACCGCCTTGCTGGTCAGCATCGGATCGGCGACCGGGCCGCTGTCGGCGCCGTGGACCAGATCGCTCGGCCGCGCGATCATCGCGGCAAGGTTGCTGTTCACCGCGCAACCGTAGTTGGACGAGGTGTTGGCATCGAATTCGTTGCTGCTGTTGCGGCTCCAGTCCGGGCAGCCGGGCACGGAGGCGCGCATCCGCGTCACCACCACGCGCACCGCGCCGGCGGCGACGGGGGCGTTGGTGACGGGCGTGTCGGTCGACAGCAGCAGGCCGTAGCGTGCGACGACGCCGGCGACCTGATCATGCGCGACGGGGGCGGCATAGCCCGGATCATCGACGGCGACCACGTCGCCGAAGCCGAGGCGCATGCCATCCATCCAGCCGGCGAGCCGGCGGTCCTCACCGGGCGCCAGTGCGCTGCCGCGCACCGCCAGATCGAGGGCGTAGCTGGCGCGATCGACCACCGGCTGGTGGACCGACTCGACGCCGCGATTCTGGGTGCCCATGCAGCCGCCGACGAGCAGTGCCGGGACGGTGAGGGACGCGAGGAGGAGCGAGCGGATCATGATGCGAGGGTCCTTCGCGCGCTTAGTTGGAGAAGCCGGGGGCGGGCACGTTGGCCGCCGCCTTCGACTTGCGGATGGTGCGGGGA
>JAEWJQ010000350.1 GCA_023386515.1 Pseudomonadota bacterium
CTGCTCCCCGGCGATCGTGCCGAAGCAACCGCCTGGGGCATGATCGTCTCGTTCCTGCTGTACGCGATCATCGGCCTGTGGAGTTTCCACGAACCCCGCCTGGGTCGGGTTGCCCTGATCGTGTGGAGCGGTGCGCTGGCGGGCATTGCGACGCTATGGCTGCTGGGTACCCGGCCATGAGCCTCAGCCTGCGGCAGAATATGGCGTGGATCCATGGCTGGCTGGGACTGGTCGCGGGCTGGATCCTGTTCGCCATGTTCCTGACCGGCACGGCAAGCTATTTCCGGCCGGAGATCACCCGCTGGATGCAGCCGGAGCTGAGTGGCCGGCCGGTGTCCGCCGCCGACGCCGCCTCCTCGGCGATACGCTATCTGCAACGCACCGGCGCAGACGACCAGCAATGGTACATCTACCTTCCCGGCCCGCGCGAGGCCGCGACGCGCGTCTTCGCCATGCCGAAGCCCGGTGTCGCGGCCGGGCGGAAACGCGCTGACGAACTAACGCTCGATCCTACCACCGGCCAGCCGGTCCATGCCCGCGCGACGCGGGGTGGCGAACATTTCTATCGCTTCCATTTCCAGCTCCAGATGCCCCATCCCTGGGGGCGCTGGCTGGCGGGGCTGTGCGCGATGTTCATGCTCGGTGCGATCATCTCCGGGGTGATCACGCACAAGCGCATCTTCGCCGACTTCTTCACGCTGCGGTGGAACAAGGGGCAGCGCAGCTGGCTCGACGCGCACAACGTATCTGCGGTCCTTGCCCTGCCCTATCATGCGGTGGTCACCTATACCGGGCTGATCACGCTGGTGGCCATGTACATGCCGTGGCCGATCCTGGCCAATTACAAGAAGCCTGCGGACTTTGCCGCCGCAGCCTATGGCACCCCACCCGACATCGCCGCCAGCGGGCGAGCGGCGCCGCTGATCACCATCGCTCCGCTGGTCGCCGAGGCGGAGCGACGCTGGGGAGCGGCAGCCGACGTCATCATCATCCGCAACCCCAATGATGCCGCCGCCACCATCACGCTCAGCCGTTCTCCGGAGGCCTCGATCAACGCCCGCGGCGCGTCGCTGACCTTCTCGGGCACGACCGGCCGATTGATCGCGCAATCCGGCGCTGCCGGCCCGGCGATCGCCACGGCGGGCGTTATGATGGGGCTGCACATGGCGCAATTCGCCGGCACGGCATTGCGCTGGACGCTGTTTGTGCTGGGGCTGACCGGGGCGGCGATGGTCGGCACCGGGCTGTTGCTGTGGACGGCCGCGCGGCGGAAGCCGGGCGCTGTTCCCTTCTTCGGCCTACGTCTAGTCGAGCGGTTGAACATCGCGACGATCGCGGGGCTGCCGACGGCTATGGCGGCCTATCTGCTCGCCAACCGGCTGCTGCCGCCGGACTTGCCCGGTCGCGCCGACCTCGAGGTGAAGGCAATGTTCTGGACCTGGGGATTGCTCGCACTGGTCCAGCTTGCCAGGCCGGCGCGCCGCGCCTGGACCGAAGGACTGGCACTGGCAGCGCTCGCCTTCGCCGCCATCCCCGTCGTCAACACGCTGACCACGCAACGCGGGCTGCCGGGTTCCTTGATGGATGGCGACATGCTGTTTGCCGCCTTCGACCTGGCGATGCTGGTCATCGCGACCCTGCTCGCTTTCGGCAGCTGGCGGGCCGCGCAGCCGCCACGGTTAAAGGCCCGCCGTACCGCCTCACGGGAGATGATCCATGCTTGAGACCGCCACGCTTTCCGCACTTGCCTGGCTCCTGATGGCGGGTGCCGCATTCCGCCATCGACGCGACGCCGACGTGCGCAATGCCGGCGAGGCGCGATTGCTGCGCATCGCCGGGTGGGCGATCCTAGGCGTAGCGCTGCTGCGCTGCGGCACCGGCCTGCCGGGCGAACGGTTCGTCAGGATGCTGGCGGGCGCCTCTTTGGGCGGTGTAGCGGTCGTGCTGACGCTGTCCATCGCCGCGGCCCCGGCCCTAGCGCCCGCGCGCCTGCTGCTGCGGATCGTCCGCCTGCCGGTGCGGCGCCGTCTGAACGGCGGCGGACCGCTGGTTACGGCGACGCGCTGATCAGGCTACCCCGCCCCGCCGGATCATAGACGACGCAGAGCATGACAAAAGGGCGCGGCGGGAAGTCCCACCGCGCCCTCGTCGTTTCGCCCGATCGGACGGCCGGCGGATCACTCCGCGGCGGCAGTGCCCTTGGCCGGACGCGTGTCGCGACGCTCGGCGATGCGCGCCGACTTGCCGGTACGGCCACGCAGATAATAGAGCTTGGCGCGACGCACCGCACCCTTGCGCACGACGTCGATCGAATCGATGTTCGGCGAGTAGAGCGGGAAGACGCGCTCGACGCCCTCACCGAAGCTCATCTTGCGCACGGTGAACGAGGAGCCCATGCCCTTGTTCGAACGGGCGATGCACACGCCCTCGTAATTCTGGACGCGGGTACGGTCGCCTTCGACGACCTTCACGCCGACCTTGAGCGTGTCGCCCGGACGGAAATCGGGGATCGCGCGCTTTTCGGTCAGCTTGGCGATCTGCTCGGCTTCGAGCTGCTGGATCAGGTTCATGTCACGTCATCCTTCATGCGCCGCGCGCCAGAGGGAGGTCGGACCCGAGCGCCCTCATGGCGCTCCCATAAGTCCGGCCTCCGTAGCCGTGTGTCGGTCTCGGCCATCGACTTGCGCCAGGCCGCGATCCTCGCATGATCCCCCGATCGCAGCACTTCGGGGATCGTGCGCCCTTCCCATTCATAGGGGCGGGTATATTGCGGATATTCGAGCAGCCCCGTTTCGAAGCTCTCGTCGTCCCCGCTGGAAGCCGCGCCCATTACGCCGGGAAGCAGCCGGATGCAAGCGTCGAGCAGCACCAGCGCGCCCATCTCGCCCCCCGACAGGATATAGTCGCCGATCGACACCTGCTCGATCGGCCGGGCATCGAACAGACGCTCGTCGAACCCCTCGAACCGGCCGCACAGCAGGACGACACCGGGGCCGGCCGCGAGCTCGCGCACGCGGGCCTGCGTCAGCGGCCGGCCGCGCGGCGTCATCGCCAGGACCGGGCGATCGTCGGCGACGCTGTCGACCGCCGACGACAGGACGTCGGCGCGCAGCACCAT
>JAEWJQ010000358.1 GCA_023386515.1 Pseudomonadota bacterium
CCGGCGAACGACTGGCTGACCGGCATCAGCTCCAGCCTGTTGATGTTGAGGTGCGGCGGCAGCGTCGCGATCCACAGCACGGTGGCGGCGATGTCCTCCGCCGTCATCGGATCGGCGCCGCCGTACAGCGTGTCCGAGGCCTGCTGATTGCCGCCGGTGCGAACCAGGGTGAATTCGGTCTCGACCATCCCCGGCTCGATCGAGGCGACGCGCACGCCGGTGCCGTGCAGGTCGGAACGCAGGCCGAGCGTGAATTGCTTCACGAACGCCTTGGTGCCGCCATAGACGTTGCCGCCGGTATAGGGATAGGTCGCGGCGACCGACGACAGGTTGATGATCCCGCCCTTGCGTTCGATCAGCGTCGGCAGCAGCCGATGGGTGATGGCGACCAGGGCGGTGACGTTGGTGTCGATCATCGTCCGCCAGTCGTCGATGTCCGTATCCTGCGCCGGCTTGGTGCCGAGCGCGAGGCCGGCATTGTTGACCAGCAGGTCGATGCCCCGGAACGCCTCCGGCAGGGCGTCGATCGCCGCCGTCATGGCGTCGGCATCGCGGATGTCGAAGGCGGCGGCATGGACGCGGCCGCCGAACTCCGCCGCCAGTGCTTCCAGCCGGTCGGCGCGACGCCCGGTGGCGACGACCTGCCAGCCGATCCCGGCCAGCGCGCGGACGGTGGCGGCGCCGATGCCGGACGTGGCGCCGGTGACGAGTGCGGTCTTCATGGGGGCGGCTCCGTTGTGTGACGCGGGCGGGTGGCGAAGGCGCAACGGCCCTCACCCCGGACTCGATCCGGGGTGACGGCCGCGATCAGACGTCGAGGTTGGCGACGTTCAGCGCATTGTCCTGGATGAACTCGCGCCGCGGCTCGACCACCTCGCCCATCAGCTGGGTGAAGATCATGTCGGCGGCCGACACGTCGTCGCTGGTGACGCGCAGCATGGTGCGGTTGGCGGGATCGAGCGTGGTCTCCCACAATTGCTCCGCGTTCATCTCGCCCAGCCCCTTGTATCGCTGGATCGACAGGCCCTTGCGCCCCGACGCCAGGATCGCGTCGAGCAGCTGCGACGGCCGCGCCACCCGCGATTCGCCGCGGGCAAGCGCGGTCGGCAGCCCGGAAGGACCTTGGGCGTCCTCGTCGGTCGGGTCCTCGGACGCATCCGCCTGCCCCTTCATCGGGACCAGCTTGCCGGCGTGGACGAAACTGTCCGCCTCCTCCGACGCGAGCGTATGCAGCTTGCGCGCCTCGGCACTCGCCAGGAATGTCGCCTCGACGATGTGATGGTCGGTGACGCCGCGCCACAGCCGCTCGAAGTGGATGCCGCCGTCCTCGGTCAGCCGGGCGGTCCACGCCGCCTCGTCGTCGCCCGAATCGAGCCGGCGCGTCACCTCGGCGACGGTCGCGGCGCGCTGGCCGCGGGTGAAGGTCGGGTCGAGCGCGCCACCCAAAGCCAGCGCCTCGATGATCACCGGATCGTAGCGCCGCGGCACATAGCGCATCAGCGTCCGCATGCGGCGGGCATGGTCGACCAGCGCCCTCAAATCCTTGCCCGAGCGCGTGCCTCCTCCCGTCTCGAACACCATCGAGCCGACGCCGGCCTCGACCAGATAATCGTCGAGCGCGGCATCGTCCTTCAGATAGACTTCCGACCGGCCGCGCGTCGCCGTGTAGAGCGGCGGCTGCGCGATGAAGAGGTGGCCGCGCTCGATCAGCTCGGGCATCTGCCGGTAGAAGAAGGTCAGCAGCAGCGTGCGGATGTGCGCGCCGTCGACATCGGCGTCGGTCATGATGACGATCTTGTGGTAGCGCAATTTGTCGGCGTTGAAGTCGTCGCGGCCGATGCCGGTGCCCATCGCCTGGATCAGCGTGCCGATCTCCTTGGACGAGATCATCCGGTCGAAGCGCGCGCGCTCGGTGTTGAGGATCTTGCCGCGCAGGGGGAGGATCGCCTGGAAATGGCGGTCGCGGCCCTGCTTGGCCGAACCGCCGGCCGAGTCACCCTCGACCAGGAACAGCTCGGACTTGGCCGGATCCTTCTCCTGACAGTCCGCCAGCTTGCCGGGCAGCGAGGCGATATCCATCACGCCTTTACGCCGGGTCAGTTCCCGCGCCTTCTTCGCCGCCTCGCGCGCCGCCGCGGCATCGATCACCTTAGCGATGATCGCGCGGGCATAGGCCGGGTTTTCCTCGAGATATTCGGCCAGCTTGTCGGCCATCAGGCTTTCGAGCGGCGCGCGCACCTCCGACGAGACGAGCTTGTCCTTGGTCTGGCTGCTGAACTTGGGATCGGGCAGCTTGACCGAGACGATCGCGGTCAACCCCTCGCGCATGTCGTCGCCGGTCAGCGTCACCTTCTCCTTCTTCAGGAGTCCCGATTTCTCGGCGTAGTTGTTGAGCGTGCGGGTCAGCGCGGCGCGGAAAGCCGCGATATGCGTGCCGCCGTCGCGTTGCGGGATGTTGTTGGTGAAGGCGAGGACGTTCTCGTAATAGCTGTCGTTCCACTCCAGCGCGACGTCCATGCCGATCGAATCGCGCTGGCCGGTGATCGCGATCGGATCGGGCATCAGCGAGGTCTTCGACCGGTCGAGCCATTTGACGAAGGCGGCGATCCCGCCCTCGTAATAGAGTTCGATCGTCTTCGGTTCGTCGTGACGCGCGTCGGTCAGGAACAGGCGCACGCCGGAATTGAGGAAGGCGAGTTCGCGATAGCGATGCTCCAGCTTGTCGAAGTCGAATTCGGTGATCTTGAACGTCGCCGGGCTGGGCAGGAAGGTGACGCGCGTCCCCTTCTTGCCCTCCGCCTTGCCGACGACGCGCAGCGGATCGACCGCGTCGCCGTGTGCGAAGCGCATGTAATGCTCCTCGCCGTCGCGCCAGATCGTCAGGTCGAGCCATTCGCTGAGCGCGTTGACCACCGAGACGCCGACGCCGTGCAGGCCGCCCGACACCTTATAGGCATTGTCGTCGCTGGTGTTTTCGAACTTACCGCCGGCGTGCAGCTGGGTCATGATGACCTCGGCCGCGCTGACGCCCTCTTCCGGGTGGATGCCGGTCGGGATGCCACGGCCGTTGTCGGTGACGCTGACCGACCCGTCGGCGTTGAGCTGGATGTCGATCCGGTCACAATGGCCGGCAAGCGCCTCGTCGATCGCATTGTCGCTCACCTCGAACACCATATGGTGGAGGCCCGAGCCGTCGTCGGTGTCGCCGATATACATGCCCGGCCGCTTGCGTACCGCGTCGAGG
>JAEWJQ010000390.1 GCA_023386515.1 Pseudomonadota bacterium
CCGCATCCCGTCGGCGGTGGGCTATCAGCCGCCGCTGTCGACCGCCATGGGCGCGCTGCAGGAGCGGATCACCTCGACCAACAAGGGGTCGATCACCTCGGTGCAGGCGGTCTACGTGCCCGCGGACGACTTGACCGACCCGGCGCCGGCGACCTCCTTCGCCCATCTGGACGCGACGACCGTGCTCAACCGCGCGATCTCGGAACTCGGCATCTATCCGGCGGTCGATCCGCTCGATTCGACCAGCCGCGTGCTCGAGCCGCGCGTCGTCGGCCAGGAGCATTACGAGACGGCGCGTGCCGTCCAGTCGCTGCTCCAGCGCTACAAGTCGCTGCAGGACATCATCGCGATCCTGGGCATGGACGAGCTGTCCGAAGAGGATAAGCTGACCGTGACCCGTGCGCGCAAGATCCAGCGCTTCCTGTCGCAGCCGTTCCACGTCGCCGAGGTGTTCACCGGCATCCCCGGCAAGTTCGTGCAGATCGAAGACACGATCCGCAGCTTCAAGGCGGTGGTCGAGGGCGAATACGACCATCTGCCGGAAGCG
Organism: Pseudomonadota bacterium; assembly: GCA_023386515.1. The sequence continues at coordinate 548 of JAEWJQ010000390.1, forward strand.
GCCTTCTACATGGTCGGCGGCATCGACGAAGCCGTCGCCAAGGCCGAGAAGCTGGCCAAGGAGGCGTAATCGACTCGGACGGGAAGTTCGGATAGGTTGGTAACGTGAACGTCGACACGCTCTCGATTGCCCGGGACCTGAAGGCCACCGAACTTCCCGCCGCCCAAGCGGAGGCGATCGCCGCCGCGATCGGCCGGTCGGTAACGGACGGGGTCGCCACCAAGTCCGACATCCAGCTCATGGAAGAACGGCTCAGCGCGCGGCTGGAAAGTGCGAAGACGCAGTTGCTGACTTGGCTGATGGGCGTCATCGTTGCCACGGCTGGCGTTCTGATCGCCGTGTTGAAGCTGTGATCGATCCGTTGCGCGCGCGCGGCAATTGGGCGATCGCGCAATGCTTCGCCGCCATGTACATCATTGCCTGTATCACGGGCATCGCGCTCAGGACCCTTCGATAGAATGCTGCACTTCGAACTCGTCACGCCCGAAAAGCTGATCCGCTCCGAGGAGGTCCACATGGTCGTGGTCCCCGGCACCGAGGGCGATTTCGGCGTGCTGGAGGGGCATGCGCCCTTCATGTCGACGATCCGCGACGGTGCGCTGTCGATCTACCGCACCGCCGGCGGCCAGCCTGAGCTGGTGCCGATCCAGGGCGGCTTCGCCGAGGTCAACGCCAAGGGGCTGACCGTCCTCGCCGAACAGGCGGGCTGAGCGGGCGCGGGCGGTCCACGCTGGGCCCTGGGCTGCGGGGCCGTGCGTGGCTTCCACCCCCACCCATCCCCGCGCAGGCGGGGATCCAGACGCGCAGGTCGTCGTATAGAGCGCCAGCGTCAGAGTCTTTGGATTCCCGCCTTTGCGGGAATGACGGAGAGGGCGAGCGGCCTTGGGACGTCACCTTCGTGCGTCCGCGTCCGGCGCGCTCCGTTATCGTCAGACCCTAGGCCGCGAACAGCGAGGGCGCCTTTCGCACCACCGTCGCGCCCGACGCGTTCGTCACCGCATAGGTGAAGCCGGGCAGTAGGCAGAAGGCGCCGACCTCGCCCTTCGGTGACAGCGCCAGGAAGCCGACCTGTACGCCCTTGATCGCGTCGCCGCGCAGTTGCGCGATGTGGCGGACGACCTCTTCGCACGCGCGCTGCGGCGACAGGCCGGCCCGCAGCGAGGCGACGACGCGGGCGCTGCCCGAGACCCGCGTCACCTCCTCGCCGAGACCGGTCGAGGTCGCGCCGCCGACGCCGCGCTCGACATAGAGGCCGGCGCCGACCTGCGGCGAGTCGCCGACACGGCCGCGCATCTTGAACGCCATGCCCGAGGTGGTGCAGGCGCCTGCCATCCGACCCGAGGCGTCGCAGGCGAGCAGGCCGATCGTGTCATGGTCGAGCGCGCCGCCGCGCGGGCCCCGCTTGTTCTCGACATTGGCCTCCGGCTTGTACTGCGAGGTCTTCAGCCATTCGCGCCACGCTTGTTCGGCGGGCGGGGTGAGCAGGTTCACCTTCGGAAAGCCCTGATCGCGCGCGAAGCGGGTCGCGCCCTCGCCGACCAGCAAGGTGTGCGGCGTCTTGTCCATGACGCGGCGCGCGACGGAGATGGCGTGGACCGTATCCTCCAGCGCGGCGACCGCGCCGACGCCACCCGCATCGTCCATGATCACCGCGTCGAGCGTGACATGGCCGTCGCGATCCGGATAGCCGCCATAGCCGACCGAATGGTTCTCCGGATCCGCCTCCGGCACCATCGCCGCCGCCTCGACCACGTCGAGCAGCGAACCGCCGGCACGCATCTTCGCATAGCCAGCGGCGTTGGCGGCGGCCCCGAAATCCCAGGTAGAGACGATCGTCGCGCGCGGCGCGGCGACCTTGGCGGATGCGGCCATGCCAGAAGCGGTCATGCCGCTAAGGCCGGACGCGGCCATGCCGTTAAGGAAGGTGCGCCGCGTCGTCATGTGATCCCCTGTCGAGCCATTCGAATCAGAGGAAGTTATACGGATCGACGTCGACCGTCACGCGCACCTTCGCCGGCCAGTCGAGCGCGCCGAGCCAGCCGCGAATGACGTCCTGCACATCGAGCGCCCGGCGGGCGTGGACGAGCAGCCGATAGCGGTGACGGCCGCGCAGCATCGCCAAGGGCGCGGGGGCGGGGCCATAGACCGCCATGCCGTCGACGCGGGGGGCGGCGGCGGCGACGGTGCGCGCGATGTCGTGCGCGCAGCCCTGATCCTCGGAACTGACGATGATCGCGGCATAGCGGCCGAACGGCGGCGCACCGGCGTCGGCGCGCGCCTCCGTTTCCGCGGCATAGAAGGCGTCGGAATCGCCGGTGACCAGCGCCTGCATCACCTGCGCCGAGGGGCTGTGCGTCTGGATGAAGACATGGCCCGGCTTCTCGCCGCGGCCGGCGCGCCCCGACACCTGGCGGATCTGCTGGAAGGTGCGCTCTGCGGCGCGCAGGTCGCCACCCTCCAGGCCGAGGTCGGCATCGACGACGCCGACCAGCGTCAAATTGGGGAAATGGTAGCCCTTGGTCACCAGCTGCGTGCCGACGACGATGTCGATGTCGCCCGCTTCCATGCGGCCGACGAACTCCGCCGCCTTGGCCGGAGACCAGATCGTGTCCGAGGTCACGACGGCGACCTTCGCCTCCGGGAACAGGGCGGTGACCTCGTCGGCGATGCGTTCGACGCCGGGTCCACAGGCGACCAGACTGTCCTCCGCGCTGCATTCTGGGCAGGCGCGCGGCGTCGGCATGACGTGGCCGCAATGGTGGCAGGCGAGGCGGCGGGTCAGCCGGTGTTCGACCATCCAGGCGGTGCAATTGGGGCATTGGAAGCGGTGGCCGCAATTGCGGCACAGCGTCAGCGGGGCATAGCCGCGGCGGTTGAGGAAGAGCAGCGACTGCTCGCCCTTCTCCAGCGTCTCGCCCATCGCCTTGACGAGGCGAGGCGCCAGCCACCGACCGCGCTCCGGCGGCTCGGCGATCAGGTCGATCGCCTCGATGCTCGGCATTTCGGCGGGGCCGTAGCGGCCGGGCAGCTTCAGCTCCTCGTAGCGGCCGAGCGTCACCTGCTGGCGGGTCTCGATCGCCGGCGTCGCGCTGGCGAGGATCACCGGGCAGCCCTCGAACTTGCCGCGCATCACCGCGACGTCGCGGGCGTGATAATGGACGCCCTCTTCCTGCTTGAAGCTCGTCTCGTGCGCCTCGTCGACGACGACCAGGCCGAGGTCGCGATACGGC
>JAEWJQ010000392.1 GCA_023386515.1 Pseudomonadota bacterium
CGATATAGCCGCCCATCACGCCGAACGCCTTGCCCAGAGTCCCCTCGATGCTCGTCAGCCGGTGCGAGACGCCATCGCGTTCGGAAATGCCGCCGCCGTGCTCCCCGTACATGCCGACCGCATGCACTTCGTCGAGATAAGTCAGCGCATTGTACTTGTCGGCGAGGTCGCAGATCGCCGCGATCGGCGCGACGTCGGCCTCCATCGAATAGACGCTCTCGAACGCGATCAGCTTGGGCACCGACGGATCCTCGGCGGCCAGCAGTTCCTCGAGATGGGCAAGGTCGTTGTGGCGGAAGATCCGCTTTTCGCACCCGGCGTTGCGGATGCCGGCGATCATCGAGGCGTGGTTGAGCTCGTCAGAGAAGATCACGCAGCCGGGCAGGATCTTCGCCATGGTCGACAGCGTCGCCTCGTTGGAGACATAGCCGCTGGTGAACAGCAGCGCCGCTTCCTTGCCGTGCAGATCGGCGAGTTCCGCCTCGAGATCGACATGGTAATGCGTGTTGCCGCCGATGTTGCGGGTGCCGCCCGATCCGGCGCCGACGTCGTGTAGCGCCTCCTCCATCGCCGCGATCACCTTGGGATGCTGACCCATGGCGAGATAGTCGTTGGAGCACCAGACGGTGATCGGCTTCGGCCCGTTATGGCCGGCGAAGCAGCGCGCATTGGGGAACATGCCCTTGTTGCGCAAGATATCGATGAAGACACGGTAGCGGCCTTCCGCATGCAACCGGTCGATCGCCTGGGTGAAGACGCGCGAATAGTCGACGCGCGCGTCACCGGCGGAGCGGGGGATGACCGGATGGGTCACGAGGCCGTCGCTGTTCATGGAGAGCCGATGTAACCTTCGCAACGCTCCCATGCCAGTGGAGAAAAGCACTGACCGTCATCGACGGCTTGGACAAATTGTCCCAGCCTTCCCGCGCCTAAAGCTGCTCAGCCGAGCCGAAGCCGTGGCTGGCGAGCCCGTTCGCGATCGCCTGTTCGCGCGCACCGATACGGGTGAAGACGAGCCGTGCCGGTCCGGCGGCGACGGGCCAATCCTGCCCCTCGGTCAGCGTGGCGATGCGCCGCGCGATGCCGGGACCGCCATCGACGAAGCGCACACCCGGAGGCGCCACTGTCGCCATCGCGGTCTCCAGCAGCGGAAAATGCGTGCAGGCGTTGACGATCACGTCGATCGCCGCGCCGCCGGGCTGGCCGAACAGCCCAGCCAGTTCCTCGGCCAGCGCCTCGGGCGGCGGCGGCGTTCCCGCCAGCGCCGCCTCGGCCAGATCGACCAGCCGGGCCGAGCCGTGGCGGAGCACCAGGCAATCGGCGGCGAAGCGCGCGGCGAGATCGTCGACATAGGGTTGGCGCACGGTCGCGTCCGTGCCCAGCACGCCGATGACGCGCGTTTTGCTGAGCGCGGCGGCGGGCTTGATCGCCGGCACCGTCCCGACCACCGGCAGGTCGAGCGCGGCACGCACCGCCGGCAGGGCGATCGTCGACGCGGTGTTGCAGGCGATCACCACCAGCCGCGGGCGGTAGCGTTCGACCAGCCGCCCGAGCAGCGCCGGCACGCGGGCGGCGATCTCGCTTTCCGTCTTGATGCCATAGGGAAAGCCCGCGGAATCGGCGGCGTAGACGATCGGCGCTTGGGGCAGCAGCGCCTGCGCGGGGCGAACCACCGACAGGCCGCCCACCCCCGAATCGAAGAAGAGGATCGGCCGTGTGTCCATAACGGCCGCCATAGAAGCGCGGCACACTTCTGGCAAAGTCGTGCGCGTGCGGCCGGCACGTTTCTCATCGCGGCACGGGTCGCCTGCGACCGCGTAAAGTCCGCGGACCGACCCACGCGATCGATCTGTGGCCAAGCCCGATCGGCCCCGCTATCATGCGGAACGGAAGGGGGCCGTTTGCAGACCGACATTCTCTGGATAACGCCGACACTCGCGCTGGTGATCGGCTATCTGCTCGGCTCGATCCCGTTCGGCGTCATCCTGACGCGGATCGGCGGCGCCGGCGACCTACGCCAGATCGGCTCGGGCAATATCGGCGCGACCAACGTACTGCGCACCGGCCGCAAGGGACTTGCGGCTGCGACGCTGCTGCTTGATCTGTTGAAAGGGGCCGTCGCCGTCTGGCTGGTCGCCTGGCTGTTCCCCGGCAACGAGCCGGTCGCCGCCGCCGCCGCCTTCATCGGCCATTGCTATCCGGTCTGGCTGCGCTTTCGCGGCGGCAAGGGGGTGGCGACGCTGATGGGTATCGTGCTGGCCCTCCACTGGCCGATCGGGCTGCTCTATGCCGTCGTCTGGCTCGGCCTGCTCGCGCTGATCCGGATTTCCTCGGTCGCCGGCATGGCCGCGGCAGTCGCCGCGCCGGTCGGCGCCGCGGTGTTCGGCCGGTTCGACCTCGTCATGTTGCTCCTCGCGCTCGCCGCGATCGTGCTGTGGAAGCACCGGGAGAATATCGAGCGGCTGGCGACGGGGACGGAGCCGCGCATCGGCGGCGACAAACGCGACTGAGCCGCAACGGTCGTGGGAGATCCCGTCCTCGCCCACCTCCGCTTGATCCGTACGCCGGGGGTCGGTCCCGTCACCTATCGCCAGCTGATCGCGCGCTTCGCCGATCCTGCCGCAGCGCTGGCGGCGCTGCCGATGCTGGCGCGGCGCGGCGGCGGGCAGGCGCCGCGAATCCCCGATCTGGCGGTCGTGGCGCAGGAGATCGCCACCGTCGACCGGCTCGGCGCGCGGCACCTGTTCCTTGGCGATGCCGACTATCCGCCTTTGCTCGCCGAACTGGACAGCGCCCCGCCGGTGCTGATCGTTCGCGGCGACATCGCCCTCGCCCGCCGTGCCTGCGTCGCGATCGTCGGCGCCCGCAATGCATCGGCCGCCGCATGCCGCTTTGCGCGCGGGCTGGCGCACGATCTCGCGGCGGAGGGCGTGACGATCGTCTCCGGCCTGGCGCGCGGCATCGACACCGCGGCTCATGCCGGCGCGATGCCACACACGATCGGGGTCATCGCCAGCGGCATCGATATCGCCTTCCCGCCGGAAAACGCCGCCTTGCAGGAAAGTGTCGCGCTGCGGGCTGTGCTGATCGCCGAGCAACCGCCCGGTGCTCAGCCGCTCGCCCGCCATTTTCCCGCCCGCAACCGGATCATCGCGGCCCTTGCGATCGGCACCGTGGTGGTAGAGGCGGCACCCCGCTCCGGCTCGCTGATCACCGCCCGCCTCGCCAACGAAGCGGGCCGGGAGGTGATGGCGGTGCCCGGCAGCCCGCTCGACCCGCGCGCGCAAGGTTGCAACCTGTTGATCCGCTAAGGCGCGACGCTGATCCAGACCGCCGCCGACGTGCTGGAACAGATCCGCCCGATCGACCCGCGCAGCGTCCGTGCGCCGGCCACGCCGTTCGAGGCGCCGCCGCCGGCCGATGCCTCCGACCGAGAGCGCGCCAGGGTCACGGCGCTGCTCGGCCCCGTACCGGTACCAGTCGACGAGCTGATCCGCCAGTCGGACCTCGCCCCCGCAATGGTGCAGACGATATTGCTGGAACTGGAACTCGCCGGCCGGCTCGAGCGCCATGCCGGCGGTCGGGTCAGCGGGTAGGACCGCGCAAGTCTTGACAGAATTGACGCCTGAACGGGCCATCTTCGACCCCGCCGGCGAACAATTGTTGCGTCTGAACCGCACGGTCTTGGCACTCGCATTTCTCGATCTGTGCGAAGGCCGTCGTCATGAATGAGAGAGAGCGAAAGCGCCGTGCACGCCTGCCGGATCATAGCGTTTCGAATCTTTGTAGGACAGCGATTGTCCTGCGCGCGGGAGGGTGTTCGGTGATGCGCTCTTCTGCCGAGCTGATCCTTTGCGGGCGCTGTTGCCGTTGGAGCGACCATGACGCCGAAGCGGTCGCTGGCGCCCGACCCCGGTCGGCAGGCTGGTGATCCGGGCTATCCAAAATTGCCGTTCGATATGCGCGATCTTTCCCGTTTTCCCGTCTCCGACACGCCTTTTCAGGAAAGAGTAATTGGGAAGGCTTGCGAAAAAGCACGCGCCGCGAAAGACCATCGCCGTAGTCGACTCGAACGACTATCCCGCTATACGTTCCTTAGCGGGGAACTGGCTCCACCGGCATGACTAGGGCTATTCTGCCCACATGGTTTTCCCGATTGTCTCGTTTGATGGACCCGTCTGGCGCTTGCTGCCGAGAAGGCTAGCCGCCCAACCTGCAATTCCGGCATCCGCCCCAGAGGGACGCTTTCATCATTCCGGGCAAGTCGCTGCCTATGCTTCCCTCAGTGCGGAGGGCGCCATCGTCGCGATCCAACGCTACTTGGGTGATGGTGTCGAACGCGTGCTCATCCCGATGCGTTTGACGGCAATACGGGTAGCCGACGCACGAGGTGTGCCATCGGCCTCTATAGTCTGGCAGGATCTACGAAACACCGGCGAGCATTCGCCCACCTGGCTGTTTTCGGATGAGGCACGAAATATGGGAGCAGATGCGATGCTTTACTCCTCGCGTTCCAGGCCCGATCTTTCGCATGTCGTCGTCTTTAAGCCGGAATGCCTGAACACGTTCGGAGAAGCATCCACTTATATCGCGCGATGACGTGTGGCCCCAAGCGGAGGCGCTTCCCCAATTTACCCTCGCCTGCGGGAAAGGCGGTGCCGCGCTGTGTGGGCGATCGCCATCGGTGTTACCGTAAGCGGTCTTGCCGCTTCCCCGAACGACGCCACTCGCCCTCCCGGCCGACTTACCCCCGCCGCGCGGCGTAGCGGCTGATCAGCACCGCGATCAGCGGGCTGCCGATCATCAGCACGATCAGCGCCGCGACCCAGGTCGCCATGCCCGCCGCAAAGGCGGAAATGCCGATGATCAGCGGGATCCAGCTGCGCCTGAGGAACGGCTTCAGGTCCTCCACGGTCATGCCGTGGTCGAGCATCGCGGGATTTTTCAGGATGCTGCGGATCAGCTGACGGTTGAGCAGGCCGAGCAGGATCAGCCAGCCGGTGTAGAAGCCGATGCCGACGCGCAGCTGGACGTATTCGCTGATGATCGCGGTCGGGAATGGCATGAACGCGACGCCGAGCAGCAGGAAGAGGTTGACCGACACCAGCCGTTTGTCCGCCGCCTTGAGCAAGCCCATCACCTCGTGATGCGCCAGCCAGAACCGGCCGAGAACGAGGAAGCTGACCAGGAATCCGACGTAATTGGGGATCAGATCGAGCAGCGCCTGGCCGAGCTGCGGCCCGGTCGGGTGATGCAGCGCGGGCAGCTTCACCTCGACCACCAGCAGGGTCATGGCGATCGCGAAGACCGCGTCGGAAAAGAAGGTCAGCCGCTCCAGCTGCGCGCGGTCGTGCCCTTCGCGGGTGCCGCCGTCGATCACGACTTGCACCGGCGGCGCCAAAATCCCCACATCCGTCCAGCCCCCTGTTGACAGTGGCCGCGCCGGCTTTCCACCCTCGCGCGTACACGCAAGGACCTTATACGACCGTCATGCAACTCGTCATCGTCGAATCGCCCGCCAAGGCGAAGACCATCGAAAAGTACCTCGGTGCGGACTATCGCGTCCTCGCCTCCTACGGCCATGTCCGCGATCTGCCCGCCAAGGACGGCAGCGTCGATCCGGATGCCGGCTTCGCGATGGAATGGGAGAATTACGCCGACAAGACGCGCCAGCTGAAGGCGATCGCCGACGAGGCGAAGCATGCCGATCGCCTGATCCTGGCGACCGACCCCGATCGCGAGGGCGAGGCGATCAGCTGGCACGTGCAGGAGGTGCTGCGCGCCAGGAAGGCGCTGCCCAAGGACGTGCAGCGGGTGACGTTCAACGCGATCACCAAGCCGGCGGTGACCGCGGCGATGGCCGCGCCGCGCGAACTCGATACCGATTTGATCGATGCCTATCGTGCCCGTCGCGCGCTCGACTATCTGGTCGGCTTCACGCTGTCGCCGGTGCTGTGGCGCAAGCTGCCCGGCGCCAAGTCGGCCGGTCGCGTCCAGTCGGTCGCGCTGCGCCTGATCGTCGACCGTGAGCGCGAGATCGAACGGTTCGTCGCGCAGGAATATTGGTCGGTGACCGCGCAGATGGAACAGGACGGTACGCCGTTCACCGCGCGGCTAGTGACGTGGAAGGGCCAGAAGCTCGACCGCCTGTCGATCGGCAACCAGGGCGATGCGCTGGCGGCGAAGGCGGATGTCGAGGCGGGCAAGTTCACCGTCCAGTCGGTCGAGACCAAGCCGGCGACGCGCAATCCGCCGCCGCCGTTCACGACCTCCACGCTCCAGCAGGAGGCGGCGCGCAAGCTCGGCTTCTCGGCGGACCATACGATGCGGATCGCCCAGGGCCTCTACGAGGACGGCGCGATCACCTACATGCGTACCGACGGCGTGCAGATGGACGGCAGCGCGATTTCCGCCGCGAGGAAGGCGATCGCCGATCGTTACGACGCGCATTACGTGCCCGACAGCCCCCGCCAGTATCAGACCAAGGCGAAGAACGCGCAGGAAGCGCACGAGGCGATCCGGCCGACCGATTTCGGCAAGGACCGGGTCGGCGGCGGCGACCATGCGCGTCTGTACGACCTGATCTGGAAGCGAGCGCTCGCCAGCCAGATGGCGTCCGCCCGATTGGAGCGGACGACCGTCGAGATGGCCGACGGCACCGGTCGCAACGTGTTGCGCGCCACTGGTCAGGTGGTGATGTTCCCTGGTTTCCTCGCGCTCTACGAGGAAGGCACCGACGATTCGCAGGACGAAGAGGCACGTCGCCTGCCCCGGCTGCGCGACGGCGACGCCCCGGCGAAGAAGGCCGTCGATGCCGAACAGCATTTCACCCAGCCGCCGCCGCGCTTTTCCGAAGCATCGCTGGTCAAGCGGATGGAGGAGCTGGGGATCGGCCGCCCGTCGACCTATGCCTCGATCATCAAGACGCTGAAGGACCGCGGCTATGTCCGGGTCGAGAAGAACCGCTTCTTCGCCGAGGAGAGCGGCCGGCTGGTGACCGCCTTCCTCGAACGCTTCTTCGAGAAATATGTCGGCTTCGACTATACCGCCGAGCTGGAGGAGGAGCTGGACGACGTGTCCGGCGGCCGCGCGCAATGGCAGGCCGTGCTGGAAGCCTTCTGGCGCGACTTCAAGCCGCGCACCGCCGAGGTGATGGAGCAGCAGCCGAGCGCGATCACCGCCGAACTCGACCAGTTCCTGGGCGATTATCTGTTCCCGGACAAGGCGGACGGGTCCGACCCGCGGCTGTGTCCGAATTGCGGCGAAGGCCGGCTCGCGCTGCGTGGCGGCCGATTCGGCGCGTTCATCGCCTGCTCCAATTATCCCGAATGCAAATACACCCGCCGCTTCGCGCAGGCTGGCGGCGCGGCGGGCGAGGACACGGGACCGGAAAACCTCGGCAAGGACCCGGCCACCGGGCTGGAGGTCGAGCGCAAGTCGGGGCGCTTCGGCCCCTATATTCAGCTCGGCGAGGGCAAGGAGGCGAAGCGCGCGTCGATCCCCAAGGATGTCGATCTCGATCTGGAATGGGCGCTCAAGCTGCTCAGCCTGCCGCGGACGATCGGCCAGCATCCGGAGACGGGCAAGGACATCACCGCCTCGATTGGCCGCTATGGCCCCTATCTGGCGCATGACGGCAAATACGCCCGGCTGCAGTCGACCGCCGAGGTGTTCGAGACGGGCATGAACGCGTCGGTCGCCAAGCTGGCGGATGCGGCGGCGGGCGGCGGCCGGCCGCAGCGCGGTGCGGCGCGGGCCCCGCTCAAGGAACTCGGCAAGCATCCGCGTACCGAGGCGGACATCAAGCTGATGGAGGGGCGCTACGGTCCCTATGTCACCGACGGCACGACCAATGCGACGCTTCCCAAGTCGGTGACCCCCGACGCGCTGACGCTGGAAGAGGCGGCGCAGCTGATCGACGCGCGCGCCGCGGCGGCCCCGCCCGCGAAGGGCAAGAAGAAGGCACCGGCCAAGAAGACGGCGGCGAAGGGCGCGGCAAAGCCTGCTGCGAAGAAGGCCCCGGCAAAGAAGGCGGCAACGAAGAAGGCGGCGGAGTAAGCGCCCCTCTCGTCATCCCGGCGCACGCCGGGACTCATGGACGCGATACGGCTGCTGGTTCGTGCACCACCGGTGGCCCGCAACCATGGGTCCCGGCGCACGCCGGGCTGTCGATCGGCGGGGGTTTGCGGGTGGTTCGCTTACGCCGCGCGGCGCTGGGTCGTCCCGAGCCACGCCCGCGCCTGGCGCTGCGCCTCGGCGATCTCGCGGGCCGTCATGTCCTCGGCCACTTCGGTGCGCGCATCGGCGGCTTCGGCCAGACCGTACATCGCCGCCAGATTGAACCATTTATGCGCCTCGATCAGATCGATCCCCGCCCCCGAAGTACCGGTCGAATAGCAGACGCCCAGATCGAACAAGGCTTCGGGACGGCCGCTGGCCGCGTCCCGGAACCGACTTTCTAGAAGAAATTGCGCACTCTTGAGACTGTTGCCCATCGGTCACCCCTTTTATTCATGGGGCCACTGTGGGGCATCGCCTGCTACGAAATGGTTAACGCCAAAAGAACCATAATGATCAGCTATTCGCCTCGATAGCGATGTTGTCGATCAGGCGGGTCGATCCCATTCGCGCCGCGGCGAGCAGGCGGCGTGGACGGTCGGCGGCGGGGTCGGCAGCCAGCGTCTCGGCATCGGCGAGCGCGACATAGTCGATCTCGAAGCCTGCTGCGACCAGGGCGGTCCGGGCTTCTGCCAGCGCCGTCTCGACATCGTCGCCGCGGCCGATCGCGCGCGCCGCGACGCCCAGCGCGCGGGGCAGCGCCGTCGCCTTCGCCCGCTGCTCCTCGTCGAGATAGATGTTGCGCGAGGACAGCGCGAGGCCATCGTCGTCGCGCTGCGTCGGCACCCCGACGATCTCGATCGGCAGGTCGAGATCGGCGACCAGGCGGCGGATCACGGCGAGCTGCTGGAAATCCTTCTCGCCGAAATAGGCGGCATCGGCGCCCACCTGATTGAACAATTTGGTCACCACGGTGGCAACGCCGTCGAAATGACCGGGACGCGCCGCGCCGTCGAAGCCGTCGCTGACCCCGGCGACGCTGACCGTGGTGGCGAAACCGTCCGGATACATCACCTCGACCGGCGGCATCCAGAGCAGGTCGCAACCGGCGTCGGTCAAAAGGCGCGAATCCGCCATTTCCCGGCGCGGGTAGCGCGCCAGATCCTCGTTCGGCCCGAACTGCCGGGGATTGACGAAGATCGACGCGACGACCTTGGTCCCCGGCCGCCGCGCCGCCTCGACCAACGCGAGATGGCCCGCGTGGAGCGCGCCCATCGTCGGGACGAGTGCGATTCGGCTGCCGTCGGCGCGCCAGCCGGCGATCGCCTCGCGAAGGCCATTCAAGTCCCGGACCGTCTGCACGCGCTTACCCCCTCGAACAATGAGCGCGCGGCTTCTATGAAGGGAGCAACCAACGATCAACAAGGAAGCGACCAGTGGCCGACGGCCCCCCTGTTCCTGCCCATTCCGGCTCTGGCCCGCATGTCATCGTCTTCGCCAATGAAAAGGGCGGCACGGGCAAGTCGACCACCGCCGTCCATGTCGCGATCGCGCTGGCGGCGAAGGGCGCACGCGTCGCCTGTTTCGACCTCGACCATCGCCAGCGTACGGTCGGGCGCTATCTCGACAACCGCGCCGCAACGATGCGCCGTACCGGCAGCGACCTGCCGATGCCGGTCCACGATACCCATGACGGCGTCCATGAGGATGTCTTCGAGGAAAAGTGGCATCGACTCGCGGACGGCGCAGATTTCCTGATCGTCGATACGCCGGGGCGAGACGACCATTTCGCGCGTACCGCCGCGGCATTGTCCAACACGCTGGTCACGCCGATGAACGACAGTTTCGTCGACTTCGACCTGATCGGCCAGGTCGACCCGGAGACGTTCAACGTCACCCGGCCGAGCTTCTATTCCGAGCTGATCTGGGACGCGCGCAAGCAGCGCGCGCGCGCCGACGGCACGCAGATCGACTGGGTGGTGCTGCGCAACCGGCTGCAGCATATCGAGGCGCGCAACATGCGCCGCGTGTCGGATGCGCTCGCGCAGCTTGCCAAGCGCGTCGGCTTCCGCATCATCCCCGGTCTCGGCGAACGCGTGATCTATCGCGAGATGTTTCCGGCCGGGCTGACGATGATCGATTCGAAGGAATTCGGCGCCATGGGTCTGGGCCATGTCGCCGCGCGCCAGGAATTGCGGGAGATGATGGCGGCGCTGCAATTGCCCGAACCGGCGTTGCCGTTGTTCGCCGACGCCTCGTGAAGTGGCTGATCGCGCTGGCGGCGATCTGGCTCGCCTGGCGCTACCTGCGTCCGGCGCCCAAAGCCCGGACAACGCCGGAAATGGCGGCGCGGCGGCTGCTCGGGGTCGGCCGCGATGCCGATGCGGCGACGATCCGCGCCGCGCACCGGCGGCTGCTCGCAGAGGTTCACCCCGATCGCGGCGGTTCGGCAGAGGATGCGCGGCGTGCCAATGC
>JAEWJQ010000023.1 GCA_023386515.1 Pseudomonadota bacterium
AAGCGCGCGATGTCGACGACGTCGATGCCGACCCCGACGATCACCGCCGGTGCCCCCGGGGCTCGCTCGCGGGCGCCGTCACTCGACCGTGACCGACTTGGCGAGGTTCCGCGGCTGGTCGACGTCCGTGCCCTTGGCCACTGCGACATGATAGGCGAGCAGTTGCACCGGCACCGCATAGACGAGCGGCGCGATCAACGGGTGGACCTTGGGCATGGTGATGGTCGCGACGCAGCCCTCGCCCGCCGCCTGAATGCCGTCATAGTCGCTGATCAGCACGACCTTGCCGCCGCGTGCCTGCACCTCCTGCATGTTGCTGACCGTCTTCTCGAACAGCGGCCCGGACGGCGCGATCACGATGACGGGGACGTTCTCGTCGATCAGCGCGATCGGCCCGTGCTTCATCTCGCCGGCCGCATAGCCTTCGGCGTGAATGTAGCTGATCTCCTTGAGCTTCAGCGCGCCCTCCAGCGCCAGCGGATAATCGGTGCCGCGGCCGAGGTAGAGGACGTCGCGCGCGCCCGCGATCACGCCCGCCATGTCGGCGATCGCCTCGTCATAAGCGAGCGCGGCGTTGAGCGAGGCCGGCGCCTCGCCGAGGTGGCGGACGATCTGCTTCTCCTCGCCCGGCTTTAGCTGCCCCTTCGCCTGCGCGAGATTGGCGGCGAGCGCGGCGAGCACGGCGAGCTGACAGGTGAAGGCCTTGGTGCTGGCGACGCCGATCTCCGGCCCGGCATGTGTCGGCAGCAGCAGGTCCGCCTCGCGCGCCATCGAACTGGTCGGCACGTTGACCACCGCGGCGATCTTCTGGCCTTCGCTCTTGGCGTGGCGAAGCGCGGCGAGCGTGTCAGCGGTCTCGCCCGATTGGCTGATGACGATCATCAGCCCGCCCGGTTCCATCACCGGCGCCCGATAACGGAATTCCGAAGCGACATCGAGATCGACCGGCACGCGCGCGAACTGCTCGAACCAATATTTGGCGACCATACCGGCGTAGAAGCTGGTGCCGCAGGCGACGATCGTCACGCGCTTGATCGCGGCAAGGTCGAAGTCGGGGATCGGCAGGGTGACCCGCTCTTCCATCCGCTGCAGGTAAGAGCGGAGCGTCTGGGCGACGACGATCGGCTGCTCGTAAATCTCCTTCAGCATGTAATGCCGGTGATTGCCCTTGGAGATCAGCTCGCCGGTGACGCCGGAGATGGTGACCGGCCGCTCGACGCGATGATTGTCGCGGTCGAAGACCTCCGCCCCCTCCTTCGTGCAGACGACCCAATCGCCTTCGTCGAGATAGGCGATGCGCTGCGTCAGCGGCGCCAGCGCCAATGCGTCCGAGCCCAGATAGGTCTCGCCTTCGCCATAACCGACGACCAGCGGCGAGCCGAGCCGTGCGCCGATCAGCAGGTCGGGGTGCTTACGGAACAGGATAGCGAGTGCGAAGGCGCCGTGGAGGCGCGGCAGCACCTCGCGCACGGCGCCGATCGGATCGAGCCCGGCTTCGACCTTCTCGCTGATCAAATGCGCGACGACCTCGGTGTCGGTTTCGCTGGTGAAGACGCGGCCGCGCGCGGTCAGTTCGTCACGCAGCGCCTTAAAATTCTCGATGATGCCGTTGTGGACGACCGCGACCTCCTCGGTCGCATGCGGGTGGGCATTGTTGGTCGTCGGTCCGCCATGCGTGGCCCAGCGCGTGTGCGCGATGCCGGTGGTGCCGGCGAGCGGATGCGCCGCCAGTTCCTTGGCCAGGTTGACCAGCTTGCCGCTCGCACGCCGACGCTCGATCGTGCCGTCGACATCGGTGGCGATACCGGCTGAGTCGTAACCGCGATATTCCAGCCGCTTCAGCCCATCGAGCAGGCGATCCGCGACGTCTTCGGCTCCGACTATTCCAACGATTCCACACATGAAGGGGGTCTGCCTCTAGAGGGTATAGGGGAGGTGAACGCCGCGCGTCACCGGAAGGAATGGCACAGAGACGCCATCACTGACCAGACTTGCGCGCGGCCATCATGGCGCGAAAGCGGGTCGCCCATCCGGCCTTCGCGATCTGCGGGGGGCGGACCAGGGCAAGGGCGCCGGCTTCGACATCCTGCGTTACGACCGATCCCGCGGCGACGATGGCCCCTTCCCCGATGGCGACCGGCGCGACCAGCGCCGAGTTGGAGCCGACGAACGCCCCTGCCCCGATCTGGGTCTTGTATTTGAAGAAGCCGTCGTAATTGCACGTTATGGTGCCCGCACCGATATTGGCGCCGGCGCCGATCTCGGCATCGCCCAGATAGCTCAGATGGTTCGCTTTGGCGCCCTCGCCCAGCACCGCCTTCTTCATCTCGACGAAATTGCCGACCCTGGCGTTGCGGCCGACCACGGCACCGGGGCGCAGACGGGCATAGGGGCCGATGTCGGCGCCTTCGGCGACCGTCGCGCCCTCGATGTGGCGGCAGGCATGAATCGTCACCCGGGCGGCGATGGCGACGCCGGGACCGAATACAACTTGGGGCTCGATCACCACGTCACGACCGATCCGCGTGTCGTGCGCGAACCACACCGTCTCGGGCGCGATCAGCGTGGCGCCGTCGGCCATCGCCTGCGCCCGGCGGCGCGTCTGCCACATCGCTTCCACCGCGGCGAGCTCGGCGCGGCTGTTGACGCCGGCGACTTCCTCCGCCCCGGTTTCGATTACCGAGGCGAAGCGGCCTTCGGCGCCGGCGAGCATGACGATGTCGGGCAGGTAATATTCGCCGGCGGCATTGTTGTTGCCGACCCGGGCTAACAAGCGCCACAGATCGTCCGCGCGCGCCGCCATCAGGCCCGAATTGCACAAAGTCTCCGCGCGTTCCGTCGCGTCCGCGTCTTTGAACTCGACCATCTTGACGATGCGGCCCTCAGGATCGGCAATGACCCGGCCATAGGCAGCGGCATCGTCGGGTCGGAATCCCAGCACGACCGCGGCGGGCGGCTGCGGCACGTGGAGGGCGTCGAGCATCCGCCGCATCGTCGCGGCGGCGACGAGCGGCACGTCGCCGTAAAGGATCAGCACGTCGCCGGCGAAACCGTCCAGCGCGTCCTTCGCCTGGAGAACGGCATGGCCGGTGCCGAGCTGATCCGCCTGAAGGGCCGTCGCTATGCCCAGCGGCGCGACCGCGGCCTCGACCTGCTCACGGCCCGCCCCGGTGACGACAACGATCTTTTCCGGGTGCAGGGAAGAAGCGCTGGCGATCAGGTGCAGCAGCATCGGCCGCCCGGCGATCGGGTGGAGGACCTTATGAAGGTCCGACTTCATGCGGGTACCCTTGCCTGCGGCGAGGATGATGACGGCGAGTGGCGTGGTCATGCGGCAGCGTCTGCCACGGAAGGCTTGCCATTTCCACACCATCCCGCCACGCGCTGGCGATGTCTTCCTCTGCCGTCCACCGCCCCTTCGACATCGTCGGCTTCGATCTCGACGGCACGCTGCTCGACACGAGCGGCGACCTGACCGCCGCCGTCAACCATGCCTTGGCCTCGATCGACCGGCCGACGCTGACCGTGGCACAGGTGACCCCGATGATCGGCGGCGGCGCGCGGCACATGCTGGCGCAGGGGATGGCGGCGACCGGCGGCTGCGACGAAGCGACGCTGGATGTGCTGCACCGACGCCTACTCGCCTATTACGAGTCGCATATCGCCGTGCTCACCGCGCCCTATCCCGGATGCCTCGACGCGCTCGATTCGTTGGCCGCACGTGGGACGACGCTGGCGGTGGTGACCAACAAATTGGAGGGGCTGGCGCGGCAGGTGCTGGACCAGCTGGGACTGACCGATCGGTTCGCCTGCATCATCGGTGGCGATACGATGGGGCCGGGCAACGCCAAGCCCTCGCCGGTGCCGATCGAGGAGATGCTACGTCGCTGCGGCGGTGGGCGCGCCGCGTTCGTCGGCGATTCGCGTTTCGACGTGGCGGCGGCGCAAGCGGCTGGTCTTCCGGCGATCGCCTGTTCGTTCGGCTTCCTCATGGAGCCGGTCGAGACACTCGGCGCGGAGGCCGTGATCGATGGTTATGACGAGCTGCTACCGACGCTGGAGCGGCTCGCCGCGCAAATTCACTGATCCCCGACCGCCCGTCAGCGCCGGGCCTTGATCCACAAATGGCGCGCCAGCATGGCCGGCGGCATCCGCAACCAATGCGAGCGCACGTAGAAGCCGAAACGCGTCGCCGGACGCGTCGGCCGTCCCCAGCCGTCGCGGGCCAGCAGGCGGCGGCGGATCCAGGGATCGAGCGCATCCCAGCGCCGCCAGCCGGTAGGGATTTCGGTGCCGAACAGCCCCGCCGCGTGTCGTGCGGCGCGCCGGACTGGGACGTCGAGGCCATGCCATGCGGCGCGATCAGCCAGTTCGTCGCTGCCGAATTCGGTCAGCAGGCAGTGGATATCCCAAAGGTTGCGCAGCCCGCCGGTCAGATCCCCGTCGGCAAACAGATGCGCGGCGGCGTGGCAGATCATATCCTGTGCAGAGAGCACCAGGAGGCCGTTGGCCAGCGGCTGCGCCGCGGCGAGGAGGGCCTCGGCGTCGGGAGTGATGCGGGCGGTGAGCGGCAGGATCGTGTGGTGCACGTCGATCATCCGGTCGCGCTCGCCATGAATCAGCGGCGGCAGTTCGTG
>JAEWJQ010000071.1 GCA_023386515.1 Pseudomonadota bacterium
TCGACCAGTGCGATCATCCGGGCAAGGAAGCCCTGACCCGGATTGACCGTCACCTGCACCCGGATCGAATCGGAGATGACGCGGGTGCCGGCGGTGACCGCCGAACGGTCGCCACCCGCCTCGCGGATCACCGGCGCGCTCTCGCCGGTGATCGCCGCCTCGTTGACGCTGGCGACGCCGGCGATCACCTCGCCGTCGGACGGGATCAGATCGCCGGTCTCGACCAGCACCACGTCGCCCTTGGCGAGGCGGGTGGCGGGGACGAGTTCCCAGGTGTCGCCGACCCCGGTCAGCAGCTTGGCGCGCAGTTCCGCCTTGGTATCGCGCAGGCTCGCCGCCTGCGCCTTGCCGCGGCCCTCTGCCAGCGCCTCGGCAAAGGTGCCGCACAGCACGGTCAGCCACAGCCAGACGACGAGTTGCAGCTTGAAGCCTATGCCCAGACCGTCGTGGCCGACGACCAGCAGCAATGTCAGCAGCGCGGCGACGCTGGCGGTCACGAACATCACCGGGTTGCGGATCAGATCGCGCGGGGACAGCTTGAGGAACGAGGCTTTGATCGCCGGGACCATCAGGTCCGCGGTGAACAGGGATTTGGATGCTTGGGCCATGATCGTGCCCCCGATCAGAAGAGTTGACCGCGGATCATCGCGAGATGATCGGCGATGGGACCGAGCGCGAGGCTCGGCAGGAAGGTGAGGCCGCCCAGCACCAGCACGATGCCGACGAGCAGTCCGACCCACAGGCCGCCGGTGGTCGGGAACGAGCCCGCGGAGGCCGGCGTGTGCTTCTTCGCCGCCAGGCTGCCGGCGATCGCCAGCATCGGCACGATGATGAAGAAGCGGCCGACCCACATCGCGACGCCGAGCAGGCCGTCGTACCAGGGCGTGCTGGCGGTCAGGCCGGCGAAGGCCGAGCCGTTGTTGGCGACCGCGGAGGTGAAGGCGTAGAGGATCTCGCCGAAGCCGTGCGGCCCCTTGTTGAGCGGCCCGGCCAGCCCCTGCGCGCTCACCGACGACAGCGCGGTGAGGCCGAGGATCATCAGCGGCAGCACCGCGATCGCGAGCACGGCGAGCTTGACCTCCCTGCTCTCGATCTTTTTGCCGACATATTCCGGCGTGCGCCCGACCATCAGGCCGGCGACGAACACGGCGAGGATGGCGAACAGCAGGAAGCCGTAGATCCCCGCGCCGACGCCGCCGATGACGACCTCGCCGAGCTGCATGTTGAACAGCGGGATCAGGCCGCCCAGCGCGGTGAAGCTGTCGTGCATGGCGTTGACCGCGCCGCACGAGGCCGCGGTGGTGACCGCCGCGAACAGCGCGCTGGCGGCGACGCCGAAGCGCACCTCCTTGCCCTCCATGTTGCCGCCGGCGACGCCGAGGTGATGGAGCATCGGATTGCCCGCGGCTTCGACGCCATAGGCGACGCCGGCGCCGAGCAGGAACAGGATCACCATCGCCGCCAGGACCGCCCAGCCCTGACGCGTGTTGCCGACCGCCTTGCCGAAGCACCAGGTCAGGCCGAAGCCGATCAGGAAGATCGACAGCATCTGGACGAAATCGACCAGCGCGGTCGGATTCTCGAACGGATGCGCGCTGTTGGCGTTGAAGAAGCCGCCACCGTTGGTGCCGAGCATCTTGATCGCTTCCTGGCTGGCAACGGGGCCGAGCAGGATTGACTGACGCGCGCCCTCCAGCGTCTGGACGTTGACGACGCCCGCCATCGTCTGCGGCACGCCGCTGGCGATCAGGAAGACGGCATAGACGATCGACAGCGGCAGCAGCAGGTAGAGCGTGACGCGCGTCATGTCGGCCCAGAAATTGCCCAGGCTCTTGGTCTCGCGCCGCGCGAAGCCGCGGAAGAAGGCGAAGGCGAGCGCAATGCCGGTCGATGCCGACAGAAAGTTGTGGATGGTCAGGCCGAACATCTGGCTGAAGTTCGACATCGTCGATTCGCCGGCATAGCTCTGCCAGT
Organism: Pseudomonadota bacterium; assembly: GCA_023386515.1. Next base: position 1,975 of record JAEWJQ010000071.1, read on the forward strand.
TGGTGTTGGTGGTGAAGCTGATCGCGGTGTTGAACGCGAGATGCGGGCTCAAGCCCGCTAGCCCCTGCGGATTGCCGGGCAGCACGCCCTGGCAGCGCAGCACCGCATAGGTCAGCGCCATCAGAGCGACGTTGAACAGCAGCATGTGCAGCGCGTAGCGGCGCCAGCCCTGTTCGGCGTTCGGGTCGATGCCGGCGAGCGTGTAGAAGCCGCGCTCCACCGGCGACAGCACCAGGTGGAGCGGGGTCCGCCGCCCCTCGTAGAGCGCGAACAGCCACGCGCCGACCGGCTTGGTCAATGCGACCAGGATCGCGACGAAGCCCAGGATCAGGGCCCATCCTTGCAGCGTCATGATGCCGCCCCTTTCTAAAAGCGTTCGGGGCGGATCAGCACCGCCACCAGATAGACGAGCAGGCCGAGCGCGGTCAGCGCCGCCAGCCACAGGTCGATGGTCATTGCCGCCTCCTCAGGCCGCGTCGCACAAGCGGGCGTAGGCGAGCGTCGCCGCCACCAGCCCGACCATGACGAGGATCCAGATCAGATCGTCCATGCGTGTCGCTCCCGTTTCGTCAGAAGGCCGCGGTCAGCGACACGAGCAGGCGGCTGCCGGCGATGCTGCCGGTGCCGTCCTGACCCTTGCTGAAGCTCGGCTGGAGATAGGCGCTGCGCCGCTGGCTGATGTCGGTGTCGACCCAGGCGAGGCCGAGCGTCAGGTTGCGGTAGGTCGTGTCGGCGCCCAGCGACCAGTCCCAGTAGCTGCCGGTCGGCGTCACCGCGGTCGCATTGGGGCCGAGGCCGTTCTGGCCCCAGCTGTGGCCGACATGCGCCTTGGCGGTGAACGGCGTGCCGGCGATCGCATAGGCGCCGTCGCCCCATAGATAGAGGTTGTCGTCCTTGGCGCCGGGATGGTCGTAGACGCCGGCCGCCGCGCTCGCGCCGTTGTTGTACCATTTGCCGATCGCCTGCTGCTTGGGCGCATAGGCGATGCCGGCGAGCAGGCTCGCCGGGCCGATCGTGCCCGACAGCTTCGCATAGGGTTCGGCGAAGTCGGTCTTGTTGGCGCCGCCCGGATAGACGTACCAGGTCAGGCCGACGTCGAGCGTGCCGGTCGGGCTGACCTTGGTCTTGTAGCCGCCGATCAGGTCGAGCTCCATGTTGGCGCCGCCGAACGTCCCCCAGCCGGCGAGGTTCGATGCCCAGGTGCCGACGTAGAGGCCGCTCTCGTGCGCGACGGTGATGCCCGCCTGAACCGCGGGATGGTCGTCGCTCTGCGACACGCCGCGGAAGCGATAGTCGGAG
>JAEWJQ010000102.1 GCA_023386515.1 Pseudomonadota bacterium
GCCCCGATCACCCCGCGCTCACCGTCTCCGCGCCTCTGCGCCTCCGCATGAACCTCTTCTGCCATCCATGAGTACCGAGGGTCTTTGGTTCGCGCGGAGGCGCGGAGGCGCGGAGGGGTTGCGTTCGGGATTGCCGATGCGTGCTCTCGCTCTGGGGGGAAAGGCGGCTGCGCCGCGGGGGTTACCTCTTCGCGGCTTCGCGGCTTCGCGTGAAACATCAGCGCACCGCCGGGCCGGAGGAGGTGTCGACGCGGGCCTGCACCGACATGCCCGGGCGCAGGCGCTGCGCCAGTGACTGGCCCGGATCGATGCGGATGCGCACCGCGATACGCTGCGGCACCTTGGTGAAATTGCCCGTCGCATTGTCGGCCTTGAGCACCGCGAATTCGGAGCCGGCGGCGGGCGAAATCCGCTCGACCCGGCCGGTCAGCCGCGCATTGGCGAGGCCGTCGACGGTGAAACTCGCGGGCTGGCCGACCATCATGCGGGCGGTCTGCGCCTCCTTGAAATTGGCGATGACCCAGGTTTCCGGCGGCACCAGGAACATCAGCTGCGACCCCGCGGTGACATATTGGCCGACGCGCACGCCGACCTCCGACAGCCGGCCCGTCTCCGGCGCGCGGATCACGGTGTTGGCGAGGTCGATCTGCGCCAGCCGCTGCGCCGCCTCCGCACCGGAGACGCCGGCGCGCTGGCCGCCGCGACCGACCTGCACGGTGCGGATGTCCTGGCGGGCGATCTCGCGCGCCGCCGTCGCCTGCTGCACCGCCGCCTGAGCCTGACGCAGCGCAGCGAGCGTCTGGTCGCGTTCGCGCAAACTGACCGATCCGTCCTTCACCAGATCATTGACGCGCGCCATGTCCGCCTCCGCCCGCATCAGCTGCGCCTGGGCATTGGCGACCGCGGCATTCTGCGCGGCGAGGCTCGCCTCGCGGCTGCGCTCCGACTGCTGCGCATTGGCGAGCGTCGCCGCTTGGGCGGAGACCTGCGCCGCCGCCTGGTCGACGCGCTGGCGATAGATGCGGTCGTCGATGCGCACCAATGGCTGGCCGGCCTGCACCTGCTCGAAGTCGCGGACCAGCACCTGCGTCACATAGCCCGACACCTGCGGCGCGATCACCGTGGTGCGGCCGCGGACATAGGCATTGTCGGTCGATTCATAGGCGGTGGCGAAGGGCGGCAGCCGCCAGGCGGCGAGCACCGCGAGCACCCCGGCGATGGCGATGACCGTCAGCACGATCACCGCGGTTCGGCTCGGCGGCGCCGGCGTCCAGCCCGAGCTGGCGGGGGCGGCGGCCCCCGTTTGCGCCTCCGCCTGCGCCTCTTCGGTGGCTGGAGCGGAGTCGACGGGATTGGTGGCGGCGGGGCTGCGGGTGTCGGTCATGCGGGAGCTCCTGCCGGCGCAGCGCGGCGGGCACGGTAGGCGCGGCGGATCAAGAGGAAGAGGAGATAGAGGAAGGTCGCGGCGGCGAGGATCGCGACGAGGCGGAAGGTGTCGTCATAGGCGAGCACGTTCGCCTCGCGCGTCGCGGTCTGCGACAGCCGCGCGCCGCCCTCCGCACTGCGCAGCGCCGGGTCGCCGACGACCCGCGCCACGGCCGATCCGCCCGCCTGCAGCCGTTGCGTCACGATCGGGTCGGTCGGGTCGATGCCCTGGACGATGCCGGCGCTGTTCGCCTTCTCGCGGACGATCTGATAGGTGCCGAGCAGCGCCGATCCGGCAAGGCCGCCGATACCGTTGACGATGCCGAACACCGCGATGAAGCTGATCACGTGGCCGGCGCCCTGCTGCAGCGCGCGCAGCATGCCGAACAGCAGCGCCGGTCCCAGGAAATAGGTGCCTGCGAAAGCGATCAGCGCCTGCGTCACGTACATCTGCGGCGCGCGGGTCAGGCTGGTCGAATAGCTGTCGAGCCAGGCGGCGACCGCGACCAGACCGACCGCCAGCATGATCGGATGCGCCGATCGTTCGGTGTCCAGCGTCAGCGCGCTCAGGCCGACGCCGGCGGCGGAGGCGAAGAAGATGATCAGGAAGAAGGTGCCGAGCTGGTCGTTGTTCTGGCCGAGCACGGTGAGCAGGCCGACGGAGGCGAAGGTCTGTTCGGACAGCACGATCCGCGCCATGATCGTCACCACCGCGAAGCGGATGATGTCGCCGCTGCCCAGCCAGCGCGTGTTGAGCAGCGGATTGGCGCGGTGATGCTCGACGATCAGCGCGGCGGCGAGCATCGGTATGGCGACGATCAGCGCCCAGCCGATCCAGGCGGCATTGGTCCACCAGACGTAGCGGCCGAGCCCGAGCACCGCGGCGATCAGCGCGAGCGCGCCGCCGAACAGGACGAAGGTGACGAAGTCCAGTTTCTCGAACGCCTTGGACCGGGTGGTCGGCGGCTGGCGGAGCAGGGCGACGGCGGCGAAGCTGAGCAGCGACAGGCCGAGCTCGAACAGATAGAGCGTCCGCCATTGCGACATGGCGAGCAGTTCCGGCGAGAACAGCCGGGCGAGCGGCGTCGCGCATTGCGGCACGCCGATGCCGAGCACGATCGCCTTCAGCCGCCATTTCAGCGGCAGCGCCTGCATCATGTAATAAAGGCACAGGCTGGACAAAGGCGCGCCGGCCATGCCGCTGACCGCGCGCACCAGCACCGCCGTCTGGAATTCGCGCACGAACAGGTGGCCGAGCGTCACCAGGCAATAGAGGCCGAGGAAGATCAGCGCGAAAGGCCTGAGGCCGAACTGCGCGCGGAACTTGATCAGCAGCAGATTGATGCTGACATTGGTCATCACATAGACGGTCGGCAGCCACGCGATCTGCGCCGGATCGAGTCCGAGCGCCCCCTGCAACGTCTGCGTGTTGGCGGAGATCAGCGCATTGCCGAAGCCGCCGGTCATGCCGAGCAGCACCGCGATCACGCCATAGGCGATGCGCGTGCGCGTCTCATGCTCCACCGAACCCGGCGAGCCGGGCAGCGCCGGCCGCTCGTGCGGCAGGAACTCCCAATGTTCCTCGGTCAGGAAGCGGCGCAACCGGCTCAGCATGGGGACGCTATACGCGCCAAACGTCCGGCCCGTTCAAGCACCTATTATGTTGCGGTAGAGGGCGATGTAGCGATCGGCCATGCGCTCGACGGTGAAACGCGCGGCCACCGCCGCGCGGCAGGCGGCACGGTCGATCTCGCCCAGCCGGCCGACCGCTTCGATCGCCGCGTCGACGCTGTCGACCAGGAAGCCGGTGACGCCGTGCTCGATTAGTTCGGGCATCGAGCCGCGGTTGATCGCGATCACCGGCGTGCCGCAGGCCATCGCCTCGATCACCGACAGGCCGAACGGCTCGTCGAAGTTGATCAGATGGAGCAGCGCCGCCGCGCCGCCCAGTGCGCGCGTCCGCTCGGCGCCGCCGACCGCGCCGGGGTGGCGGATGCGCGTGC
>JAEWJQ010000114.1 GCA_023386515.1 Pseudomonadota bacterium
CATCTGCACCCGCCACGCCGGTACCGCCGGCCGGCGCTGACGCCTCCGCACCGCCGGCCGACAGCGCCGATGCGCCGCAGGCCGACACCGCGGTGCCGCCCGACGACATCGTCGTCACCGGCTTCCGCAACAGCCTGACCAAGGCGATCGACCTGAAGCGCGACGCGATCGGCTTTCGCGATTCGATCGTCGCCGAGGATATCGGCAAGTTCCCCGAGGCGAACGTGGCGGATTCGCTGCAGCGTATCCCCGGCGTGATCCTGACCCGCGACGGCTTTTCCAACGAAGGCCAGCGGATCAGCATCCGCGGCCTCGGCTCCGAATTCACCGTGACGACGATCGACGGCGAACCGGTGCGCACCACCTCGTCGACCAACGTCGGCAGCTCGACCCGCGACTTCAACTACGACGTCTTCCCGTCCGAACTGTTCGGCCGCGTCGACGTCTACAAGTCGCCCGCCGCCAATCTCGAGGAAGGCGGCATCGCCGGCGTCGTCGACCTGCAGACCCCGCGCCCGTTCGACGCCAACGGCCGCGTCATCCGCTATTCGGCGCAGGCCAATTACAATACCCAGTCGAAGGAGTGGCGCCCGCGCGGCTCGCTGCTGCTCAGCGACACCGTGGGCAATTTCGGCGCGCTGTTCGGCGTCGCTTATTCGGAGAACGTCAACGAACGTTCGGGCTTCCAGTCGACCGGTGGCGGCACCAGCGGCTACAATTCCTCGGCGCTCGCCCGCCTGCCCTATTACGGCACGGTGCCCGCCAATACGGCGGGGCCGTTCAACTTCGAGCTCGATCTCAACAATCCGCTCGCCAATTTCGGCGGCCTGACTCGCGCCCAGGTGGCGAACGGCAATCTGCCGCGCTTCTACCGCATCTATGCGTCGAACACCGACCGCCAGCGCCTCGCCTTCGTCGGCTCGCTCCAGTACAAGAGCGACCGGTTCGAGGCGAGCATCGACGGTATCGCCTCGGAGCTCAAGGACCAGACCGACGAATATACGTTCGGCGTGCCGGTGCGCAATTCGCGCACCGTCGCCGGCACCACCAGCGCGCCGGGCACCGGCACCAATTCCGGCCTGATCCCGCTCGACGTCAAGCTCGACCAGTACAACAACCTCTACGGCACCTTCGGCAATTCGAGCATCCTGACCGAAAGCTTCTATCGCGATACAACCACCAAATTCCGCTACATCATCGGCCGCGGCGTGTGGTCGATCGCCGACAACCTCAAGCTGTCGGCGCAGGCCAATTACAGCCAGAGCAAGGCGGTCTATTCGGAAAACCGCATCGTCTCGAACATCTACGGGATCACCACGACGTTCGACCCGACGGGCAACGTCACCTATCCGACGATCAGCTCGCCGACCAGCTTCACCAATCCGGCCAATTATCGCGCGCCGTCGCTGGGCTTTGCGATCAACGACGAGCTCGACCGGGTGAAGACCGCGCGGGCGGTGGTCGACTGGACGCCGATCGACAATGGCGAGCAACTGCTCGCGCTGAAGCTCGGCGCCAATTACACCTCGAGCACCAAGCGCGTGCAGCGCCAGGACGGCAGCAGCATCGCCGCGCAGACCGTGCTGCCGCAGGGCGGCACCTTCGCCAGCAATCCGACGGGCGTGTTCGCCAACATGGATCCGTTCGTTCAGATCGGCGCGCTGAGCAATGGCGGCAACAGCGGCTATCCGTCGCAATTCGCAACTTTCTCGCGCGATTTCGTGCTCAACACGCTCAACGCCAATGCCGCCAACCGGCGTGCGACGCCGGCGCTCAACCAGGCCTTCACCGCGGAGGAGGTGGTCAAGTCGGCCTTCTTCGAAACCTCGTTCAAGATTCCGATCGGCAGCCATCCGTTGCGGATCAACTGGGGCGTGCGCTTCTCCGACACGCGGACGCTGATCGACAATTTCCAGGCGGGCACGGGCGGCACCTTCGTCCCGGCCGAGCGGCAGGGCGGCTATCAGAACTTCCTGCCGTCGGCGAGCCTCACCTTCGACATCACCCCCAAGCTGGTGCTGCGCGGTGCGACCGGCGAGACGATCACGCGCAACTCGCTGGCGACGATCGCGGCGGGTACGCGTGTGCCCAATATCTTCAACCCGGCGGTGACGGTCGGCAATCCCGACCTCAAGCCGCAGCGCGCGACCGGCTATGACGCCGCGCTCGAATGGTATTTCACGCGCGGCGGGCTGCTTAGCGTCGGCGGCTTCCTGAAGACGCTCTACGACCGGCCGCTGTCGGTCACCGATCGCGTGCCGTTCGGCACCTTGGGCCTGCCGTCCAACCTGTTCAGCTGCCCCTCATTGGGGGCCGGCGCCTGCCCTGCCTCGCTCGGCGGCAGCACGATCGACCCCAATTTCCTGTTCGACCGGACGATCACGATCAACCAGTCGGAGCTCAAGCTGAAGGGGCTGGAATTCGCCTATCAGCAGAATTTCACCTTCCTGCCCAAGCCGTTCGACGGCCTCGGCGTGACCAGCAGCCTGACGCTGATCGACCAGCAGGGCAGCGACTTCGTGCTGACCAACGGCGACCGCATCTCGCTGCAGGGGGTGCCGAAATATGCCTACAGCATCACCGGCTTCTACGAGAAGGGGCCGCTGTCGATCCGCGGTTCGTACAATTACCGCGGCAAAACCGGCCAGAGCCCGCAGAATACCGGCAACAACCAGGTGCCCTATCTCAACGCGCAGGGCTTCCTCGACGGGACGATCAGCTACCGGTTCAGCGACCTGATCGAGTTCCGCATCGATGCGCTGAACATCACCAACCAGAACGTCTATTTCTTCTACGAGGACCCGAGCCAGCCGGCGGGCAACGGCCAGTCGCGGCGGGACAATTCCTATTTCAACGGCCGCACCATCTCGATCGGTATCCGCGGCAAGTTCTGACAGGTCCCCCACCTGGGGCGTCCGGGCGATGGCCGCCGGGACGCCCCGCTTTCTCGCCGCGGGGTGGGTTTGACACCTCGGCGCGGTCATATGATAACTTTTACCAGGGGTGCCGAGTGGCGGCACGGGAGGGGACGAGCGCGATGTCAGCGGATCAGGTGACCGGCGCCCGCATGGCTGGTCCGACCCCAAAGATCGGTCGCTATCGCTGGACGATCTGCGCGCTGCTCTTCGCCGCGACGGCGATCAACTATATCGACCGCCAGATGATCGGCGTGCTGAAGCCGGTGCTGCAGAAGGACCTGGGCTGGAGCGAGGGCCAATATGCCGACATCGTCTTCTGGTTCCAGGCGGCCTATGCGATCGGCTTCCTTGCCGCAGGACGGCTGGTCGACGCGGTCGGTGCGCGGATCGGTTATGCGGTCGCCTTCACCTTGTGGACGCTGGCGCATGTCGCGCACGGCCTGGTCGGATCGGTGACGCAATTCGCCGCGGCGCGCTTCGCGCTCGGTCTCGGCGAGTCCGGCAATTTCCCCTCAGGTCTGAAGGCGGTGACCGACTGGTTCCCGCAGCGCGAGCGCGCGCTCGCGGTCGGGCTGTTCAACGCCGGCGCCAATGTCGGTGCGATCGCGACGCCGCTGATCGTGCCGGCGATCACCCTCGCCTATGGCTGGCGGATGGCGTTCATCGCGACCGGCGCGCTCAGCATCGTTTGGCTGATCGCCTGGATCAGCCTGTATCGTCGGCCGGAGGAACAGCCGCGCCTCTCGCCGGCCGAACTGGCGCTGATCCGCAGCGACCCCGTCATGCCCGCCGGCCGCCTGCCCTGGCTGCGGCTGTTCGCGGTGCGCGAGACCTGGGCCTATGCGATCCCGAAGTTCCTGACCGATCCGATCTGGTGGATGTTCCTGTTCTGGCTGCCGGACTTCCTCGGCAAGCGCTACGGCCTCGACCTCAAGAGCTTTGGCCCGCCATTGGTCGTCATCTATCTGCTGTCCGACGGCGGCAGCGTGCTCGGCGGCTGGCTGTCGTCGCGGCTGATCCAGCGCGGCTGGAGCGCCAATGCCGCGCGCAAGGCGACGATGCTGGGCTGCGCGATCGCGGTGCTGCCGATCGTCACCGTCCAGCATGTCGACCATCTGTGGCTGGCGGTGCTGCTGATCGGCCTCGCCACCGCCGCGCACCAGGCTTTCTCCGCCAATCTGTTGACCCTGCCGTCCGACCTGTTCCCGCGCGCCGGCGTCGCCTCGGTGGTCGGCATCGGCGGCACCGCGGGCGCGATCGGCGGCATGCTGATCGCCAAGTTCGTCGGTTACGTGCTCGACGTGTCGGGCAGCTACACGCCGATCTTCGCGGTCGCGGCCTCTGCCTATCTGCTCGCGCTCGCCGCGCTCCACCTCATCAGCCCGCGGCTCGCGCCCGCGACCCTGCCCCGTTCGGAGACCGTCGCATGATCCTTCACGCCCTCGCTCTGGCGGCCGCGACGCCGCTCCTCGTGGCGCCGCCACCCGTCCCTGCCG
>JAEWJQ010000065.1 GCA_023386515.1 Pseudomonadota bacterium
GGCGTCGGGCTGGCCGCGAGAGATGGCGAGCCGCGGCGCGCAGCCCTGCGGATTGGGGCCGGGCGGGCTCTTGCGATTGACGACGAAGACGCGGCGGCCCGCTTTGCCGGTGGCGACGGCGCTGGGATACCAGCCGGTCGGGATCAGGCCGGTGACCGTGCCGCCGCCCGGCGCCGGCGCGACGACCGCGACGGCGTTGATTCCGCCCAGCGTCACGAGCAATCGCCCGTCGGACAGCTGCGCCAGCCCGTTCGGGTTGAGGCCCTTGCCGACCGGAACGGAGGAAAGCCCCTCCGGCAGCGTCAGCCTGGGTTCGGCCGCGAGCCGCGCGCTGGCGAGGTCGACGATGGCGAGGCGGTCGGCATTGTCCTCCGTCGCGAACAGCCGATGCTGGCGGGCGTCGACCAGCAGCGCGGTCGGTTCGCCGAGGGTGGAGACGCGCCCGGTCACCCGCACGCCGCCGTCGCCGATCGCCAGCGCGACGAGCTGACGGTCGCGCGGCGCCGATACCCAAGCACGGCCGGCGTCGGTCCAGAGAATCGCAAAGGGGTTCTCGCCGCCGGCGACGCCGCTCTGGCCGGGATCGATCTTGCCGGGGCGAAGATCCTGTTCCGCCAGCACGCGCCGCTGCGCCAGATCGATCAGGGTGACGGAGTCGTTGTAATAATTGGCGACCAGCGCGTGTCGGCCGTCGGGGCTGATGGCGACGCCGGCCGCCTGCGGCTTGACGGCCGCGCCCAGCCCGGCGCCATGACCGAGCGCGATCGATCCGGCCGCGGGGAATTGCGGACCGCGGCGCGCAAACAGATAGATCCGGGCGTCGACGCCGCCGCCGACGGCGAAGCTTCGGCCGTCCGGCGTCCAGGCGATGCCGCCGAAGCTGTTGGGCACGTGCAGCGTCTGGATCAACCGGCTGCCACGACCGTCGATCCGGTAGCGGAAGACATATTGCGTGGATTGGGCGGCGACGATCTTGCCGTCGGCACCGTTGAAGCGATTGAAGCCGCTTGTCAGCACCAGCATCTCGCGCCCGTCCGGGCTGACCGCGATGGCGGCCGCGCCATCGACGACCGTCGCGGGACCGGAACCGGCGCGGGTCACGAGCGGCGCGAAGCGGGCGCCCGGTGCCGCGGTCGGCGTCATGGTCTGGCCGGTCGGCAGGGCCTGGCCATGAACGCCCGGTTCGACCTGACGGGCAACGGCGGGCCCGGCGACGAGAACGGCAACGGCATAGAGCAGGCGCAACGGACACCTCCGGACGGCAAAGCGCTTTGCTATCGCGATTTTGTGACAGCTTAAATCGTCTGACGTCGCGACCTTCGGCACGCCGGTCGGCGGCCGACGCCGCGGCTGCGACGGAACCAGCCGGGGCAAGCTGCGCTGTACCGCGATGCAGCAGGACGATGACAGCGCCGGGGCCCGACACCGTGCGGTACCGAGCGGACGGGTGGCGCGGCTCGGCGCCTTCGGGCGACTTGCCGGCGGTGTCGCGGGCGGGATGCTTGCCGAGGGCGCTAGGCGGTTGGCGAGCGGCGAGCGGCCGCGGATGAGCGACCTCGTCCTGACGCCGGCCAATGCCGCGCGAGTCGCCGATCGCTTGTCGCACCTGCGCGGCGCGGCAATGAAGCTTGGCCAGATGATCTCGATGGACGCCGGCGACGTGCTGCCGGCCGAACTGTCCGCGATCCTCGCCCGGTTGCGGGACCAGGGCTATCGCATGCCCCCGCAGCAGCTCGACCGGGTGCTGGCGCAGGAATGGGGGCGGGACTGGCGGCGGCGTTTCCAGCGCTTCGACGCGACGCCGATCGCCGCGGCGTCGATCGGCCAGGTGCACCGGGCGACTATGCCCGATGGCCGGGTGCTGGCGATCAAGGTGCAATATCCCGGGGTGGCGGACAGTATCGGCTCCGACGTCGACAATGTCGCGACGTTGCTCCGCGTCTCCGGCGTCCTGCCCGCCAGCCTTGACCTGTCGCCGTTGCTCGCGGAGGCGAAGCGCCAGCTTGCCGAGGAAGCGGATTACGTCCGCGAGGGCGAACAGATGCGCCTCTATGGCGAGCGGCTGGCCGGCGATGCGCGCTATGTCGTGCCCGACCTCGAGCCGGCGCTCACCACCAGGCGCGTGCTGGCGATGCGCTTCGTCGAGGGGCGGCCGATCGAGACGCTGGCGGATGCCCCGCAGGAGCGGCGCGATGCGGTGATGACGGCGCTGATCACGCTGGTGCTGCGCGAGCTGTTCGCATTCGGCACGATGCAGACCGACCCCAATTTCGCCAATTATCGGTGGCAGCCGGAGACGGGCGCGCTGGTGTTGCTCGATTTCGGCGCGACCCGCGCGGTGCCGGCGGAGACGGTCGGGGCCTATCGGCGGCTGATCGAGGCGGGGCTGGCACGCAACCGCGACCTGATCCGCGACGTGGCGGTGGAAACCGGCTTCATCGGCCGGGCCGCCGCGGACGGGCATCGCGCAGCGATCGACCGGATCATCGCGGCGATCGACGACGCGCTCAACCGGCCGGGCCCGTTCGACTTCGGCGACCGCGCCTTCGTGCCGGTGGTGCGCGAGGAGGCGCGGGCGATGATCGCCGACCGTGCCACCTGGCACGTGCCGCACGTCGAGACGCTGTTCGTCCAGCGCAAGGTCAGCGGCACGGCGTTGCTGGCGGCGCGGCTGAAGGCGCGGGTCGACGTGCGCGGACTGGCGGCGGCGGTGGTGGCCTGACGATACCGCCGTGCCGGCTTATCGAAAGCCGGCGCTAGCGCGCGTCCAGCGCGATGCCCGCCAGATTCTGCGTCCGCCGGAGATAGCGGAGGCGCAAACGTCCCGGCGGCTTGGGCGCGGCACAGAATGTCGCCAGATGGTGCGCGCACGAGGCCGGGCACCGTACGGTGCCGTTCGCCTGAGCGATCACCGCCGCCGCATCGCCGAGCAGCACGAC
>JAEWJQ010000151.1 GCA_023386515.1 Pseudomonadota bacterium
CCGCCAGGTCGACGCCGCCGAGGCGCAGGTGACCGTGGCGACGCGCCAGGTGAAGTCCGCCGAGGCCGTGGTCGGCGCCCGCAAGGCGCAGGTGTCGCAGGCGAACACCACGCTGGGCGACCTGCGCATCGTCGCGCCGGTGCCGGGGCAGGTGGTCAACCGCCAGGTCAATTTGGGCTCCTACGTGCAGCCGGGCAGCCAGCTGCTCGCGATCGTGCCGGACCGGATGTGGGTGACAGCCAATTTCAAGGAGACGCAGCTGACTCTGATGCGGATCGGCCAGGCCGTGACGATCAAGGTCGACGCCTATCCGGACGTTGAATTCCACGGCCACGTCGATTCGATCCAGCGCGGCGCGGGTCAGGCGTTTGCGGTGCTGCCGCCGCAGAATGCCACCGGCAATTACGTCAAGGTGGTGCAGCGCGTGCCGGTCCGGATCGAATTCGATCATCGCGACGGCGATCCCGATCCGCGCCGCTATCCGATCGGGCCGGGCATGTCGGTGGTGCCGACCGTCAAGGTCCGCTGAGCGTGGCGAGCAAGAGCGCGGCCGGCAAAGGCGGTCGCAGGGGCAGCGGCGGCAAGGGCAAAGGCGGCGACGCCGGCGGCGGCTGGAGTCCCAGTCGCTCCGCCGCCGGCCGCTATTCGCCGTGGCTGATCGTCGCGATCATCTCGATCCCGACCTTCATGGAGGTGCTCGACACCTCGATCGCCAATGTCGCGCTCGATCACATCGCCGGCGGCCTGTCGGTGTCCAGCGACCAGGCGACGTGGGTGCTGACCAGCTATCTCGTCGCCAACGCCATCGTCATCCCGATCTCCGGCTGGCTGTCCGACGCGATCGGGCGGAAACGCTATTTCCTGATCTCGATCGCCTTGTTCACCCTGTCGTCGCTGCTCTGCGGGCTGGCACCGAACCTGTCGACGCTGGTGCTCGCGCGCGTCATGCAGGGGATCGGCGGCGGCGGCCTGGCGCCGGTCGAACAGTCGATCCTCGCCGATACCTTCCCGCCCGCCAAGCGCGGCATGGCCTTCGCGGCCTTCGCCATCGTCGTCGTGGTGGGGCCGGTGCTCGGGCCAACGCTGGGCGGCTATATCGTCGAATATTCGACCTGGCATTGGGTGTTCCTGATCAACGTACCGGTCGGCATCGCCGCCTGGTTCCTGGTCGAGATCTTCGTCGACGAGCCCGAGCAGGTGCAGCAGGACCGCAAGGAGAAGTTCAAGAACGGCCTGCGCATCGATTACATCGGCGTCGCGCTGGTCGCGCTCGGCCTCGGCTTCCTCGAGATCACCTTCGACCGCGGCGAGCGCGAAGACTGGTTCTCCAGCCCGCTGATCCTCGGCTCGGCGACCATCGCCGCGACCTCGCTGATCGCGTTGGTGATCTGGGAGCTCAATCACGACGACCCGGTGATCGATTTGAAGCTGCTCAAGAACCGCAACTTCGCGCTGACCATCGGCGTGATGGCGATCCCCGGCCTGATCCTGTTCGGCACCACCCAGCTGATCCCGCAGATGCTGCAGCAGGTGCTCGGCTATTCCTCGCTCGACGCGGGTCTGGCGCTCACCGCGGGCGGCGTTGCGACGCTGGTCGCAGTGCCCTTCGCCGGGCGGTTGGCGGGTGCGGTCGACGTGCGCTTCCTGTTGTTCCCGGCGCTGCTTGTCCAGGCGGCGGCCCTGTGGAACATGTCGCACCTCAATGCCGACATCACCTTCTGGGATGCGGCGACGGCGCGGCTGTATCAGGCGATGGCGTTGCCCTTCCTGTTCGTGCCGATCAACGCCATCGCCTATGTCGGGCTGCGCCAGAACCAGACCGCACAGGCGTCGAGCCTGCTCAACGTCGCGCGCAACTTGGGCGGGACGATGGGCATCAGCCTGTCGCAGACGCTGTTGTCGAACGGCCTGCAGAAGCATCAGAGCGAGCTGGTCAACACGCTCAATCCGCTCGACCCCAATTACAACGAATGGATCGCGACCGCCGGCCGCACCTTTGCCGGGCAGGGCGACCCCGGCACGCTACCGCTGGCCGTCCTGTACAGCCAGATGCAGCGGCAGGCGACGATGCTCGCCTTTCTCGACGTGTTTCGCACGCTGATGATCGTCGTGCTCGTCGTCGCGCCACTGGTGCTGGTGATGCGTGCCAACAAGACGCGCCAGGCCCCGCAGGGAGGACATTGAGATGCGGCGGTGCGGGGCCCTGAACGGGGTGATGCTGGGCGCGGTGGCGCTGGCGGGCTGTACCGTCGGCCCCAATTACACGCCGCCGGCCGCAGCGATGCCGCCGGCCTTCGTCGGGCCGCAGGCCGGCGCGCAGGCGGCGGGGCAGGCGGACGTCACCCATTGGTGGCGCGCCTTCGCCGATCCGCAGCTCGACCGGCTGGTCGATCGTGCGGTGAAGGATTCGCCCGATATCGCCATCGCGGCCGCGCGGGTTCGGCAGGCGCGGACGCAGGAGATCGCGGCGCGGGCGCAGGGCCTGCCGCAGGTCAATGCCAGCGCCAATGCGACCCATGTCGAGTTCAGCAAGAATGCCGGCTTCTCGTCGCTTGCCCGCCTGTTCGGCGGGAGTGGCGGCGGCGGGTCTTCGGGCGGGTCGGGATCGAGCAGCGGCATCGCATTGCCCGGCAGCGGCATCACCACCTATGCGGTCGGATTCGACGCCAGCTGGGAATTGGATCTGTTTGGCGGCGTCCGGCGGCAGGTGCAGGGTGCGGTCGCCCGGACGGAGGCGGCGGAATGGAATCGGCGCGACGCAGCCACGATGATCGCGGCCGAAGTCGCCCAGGCCTATTTCGCGATGCGCTTCGACCAGCAGCAGACGGCGATCATCCAGTCCGAATTGCAGCGCCAGCGCGGCGCGCTCCGCATCGCCGGCAATGTCGCCAAGGTCGGGCTGGTGCCGCCGATCGACGTCACCCGTCAGCGCGGCTCGATCACCAGCACCGAGGCGCGGCTACTGCCGATCGCGGCGGACATGGCGGTGCGCCGGCACGCGCTCGCCATCCTGCTCGGGCTCGAGCCGGCGGCGTTGGACGCGGAATTGACCGCGCCCGCTGCGGCGCCGATCGCGGCCGTGCCGGTGATCCCCGCCGGGCTGCCGTCCGACCTGCTGCGCCGTCGCCCCGACGTGCGGGCGGCGGAGCGCAATCTCGCCGCCGCCACCGCCGACATCGGCGTCGCGGTCGCGGACCTCTATCCCCGCTTCAGCCTGACCGGCATGGCGCAGCTGATCTCCTCGGCCTTGGGCAATCTGTTCAGTGGCGACAGCCTGCAGCTGACCGGAACCGGCGCGGCACAATTCCCGCTTATCGATTTCGGTCGTCGTCGCGCGACCGTGAAGGCACGCGAGGCGGCGCGGGACGAGGCGTATCTGGAATATCGCCAGACGGTGCTACAGGCTCTGCGCGACGTCGAGGATGCGTTGGTGCAGCTGGATGCGGAACGGCAGCGTCACGTTGTGCTGATGCGCGCGGTTGCCGATGCGGATGCGAGCGTCCGGGCAACGACCGCGCAATATCGCACGGGTTTCGTAGCGCAGGACGCAGTGCTCAACACGGAGGCGCAGTCGCTCTCGGCGCGCGAGCAGGTGGCGATGAGCGAGGCGCAATTGCGTCAGCAGACGGTCGCGCTGGCCAAGGCTTTGGGTGGGGGCTGGGAGG
>JAEWJQ010000081.1 GCA_023386515.1 Pseudomonadota bacterium
CTCATAGTCCGGGCGGTACATGCCGTGCTCGGCGAGATGCTGGCGCTGGTCGGTCATCGTCGTGGTCCTACTTTCCGGCAGGCGTGCCGAGCGCCTTGACGCGCTGGATGATCTTCGGGAAGGCGGCCATGCCGGCTTCGCGGCCGATCGCCCGACCCTGTTCGGACATCACCTTCTGGATCGCGGGCTGGGTCTGGATCAGCTTCGCCCCCGCCGCCGAACGATAGAAGCTCAGGATCGCCAGCAGTTCCGTCTCGCTGAACGAGCGGCTGTATTCCTCCGCCAGGGCGGCGGCGATACTGTCGTAGCGCGCGCGATAGGCCGAGCCGATCTCCTCGGATACGATCGTCGACACCTGCGCCTGCCCGTCGGCGGTCGACAGGCGCGCCTTGAGGGTGGCGGGAATGGCAGGATCTCGCTGCATCGCAGTGATCACGTTGGACGCCACCAGCGGCATGATTTGCGCGAAGACGGGATCGAGCGTCTGTTCGATATGCATCGCCGCGACGATGCTCCGCGCGGTCGCGATCGTACCAGCTCCCGTGCCCTGCGCCGCCACCGGCGCGCTGGCCAACGCCGCCGCCAACAGAAGACTGTTCCGGATCATGCCGCCACCCTTTCCCGCTTCACCTTGGCCTTCAGCCATTTGTGCATCGCTCCGGCGACATCGCGGCCGTCGCGGATCGCCCAGACGACCAGGCTGGCCCCGCGCACGATGTCGCCTGCGGCGAAGACGCCATCGAGACTGGTCATCAGCGTCTTGCCGTCGACCAGCACCGTGCCCCAGCGCGACACGCCGAGTTCCGGGGCGCCGAACAGGCCGGGCAGATCCTCCGCATCGAACCCGAGCGCCTTGATCACCAGATCGGCCTGCAGCGTGAAGTCGCCTGCCGGGTCCGCCTCTGGCGCGCGGCGGCCGCTGGCATCGGGGGCACCGAGCCGCATTTTCCGCGCGCGGACGGTCCCATCCGAGTCGAATGCCGCGGGGGCGGACAGCCAGCCGAACTCCGCGCCCCCTCCTCCGCATTGGCGACCTCGCGCTGGCTGCCGGGCATATTGGCGCGATCGCGGCGGTAGAGGCACTTCACCGATGCCGCGCCCTGGCGGATCGCCGTGCGGACGCAATCCATCGCCGTGTCGCCGCCGCCGATCACCACGACGTGCTTGCCCGCGGCATCAAGCGCGCCACTGTCGAACGCCGGGACGGCGTCGCCGAACCCCTTGCGATTGGAGGCGATCAAATAATCGAGCGCGGCGACGACGCGCTCGTCCGGCGTGCCGAGATCGAGGTTGCGGGCGCGATAGACTCCGGTCGCGATCAGCACCGCATCATGACGCTGCCGCAGTTCATCGAGGCTGGCCTGCTCGCCGACCGAAAAGCCGCTGTGGAAGACGATGCCCCCGTCGCGCAGCCGATCGACGCGCCGCATCACCACCGGCTTTTCCAGCTTAAAGCCTGGGATGCCGTAGGTCAGCAGACCGCCGGCGCGATCGTGGCGGTCGTAGACGTGGACGTCATAGCCGTGACCACGCAGATATTCCGCCGCCGACAGGCCCGCCGGACCGGCGCCGATCACCGCCACCGACTGGCCGCGCGCCGGCCCGGGCATCAGCGGCTCGACCCAGCCTTCCTCCCAGGCGGTATCGGTGATGAACTTCTCGACCGAGCCGATCGTCACCGCGCCATGGCCGCTGAACTCGATGACGCAATTGCCCTCGCATAACCGATCCTGCGGGCAGATGCGGCCGCAAATCTCCGGCATCGTCGAGGTGGCATTGCTCAGCTCATAGGCTTCGCGCAGACGCCCCTCGGCGGTCAGGCGCAACCAATCGGGGATATGATTGTGCAACGGACAATGGACCGAGCAATAGGGCACGCCGCATTGCGAGCAGCGGCCCGCCTGTTCCTCCGCCGCGGGTGAGGCATAGCGCGCCGCGATCTCCCTGAAATCGTCCGCGCGATCATCGGCCGTGCGCTTGGCCGGATAGGCCTGCGAGCGACCGACGAACTTTAGCATGGAATCGTGCGCCATAGGGCCTCCTGATCGTGCCGCTACGCACGATCGAAGCCTTTGTCACGCACAAATCAGGCGTTATGGAACCTATGCTTACCTAGTTCTCGGTGAACGGCCTATTGAACGCTTTCGCGAGCACCAAGGGATCGTTTAATAGGTATGTAACCGGTCCTACCTCATCTGCAGGGCGATCAGCGCGATCGCGCCGACGACGATGCGATACCAAGCGAAGGGCGCAAAGCCGTGCCGGCTGATTACCGTGATGAACCAGCGGATCACCAAGAGCGCGACGATGAAGGACACGACGAAGCCCACCGCGATCGCGAGCCAGTCGCCCTGGCCGAGCGTCGCACCCGACTTGAGCAGGTCGTAGCCGCTCGCCGCCAGCATCGTCGGAATGGCGAGGAAGAAGGAGAATTCCGCCGCCGCCTGGCGATCGACGCCGAGCGTCAGCGCCCCCATGATCGTCGCGCCCGACCGGCTGACGCCAGGCACCATCGCCAGACACTGAAGGACACCGATGCCGAGCGCGGTGGTGGCGGGCATCGCCTCGACCGAATCGATGCGGACGCGGCGGACCAGCCGCTCGATAACGAGGATCGCGACGCCGCCGACGATCAGCGCGATCGCCACCACGGTCGGCTTTTCCAGCAGCGCCTTCACCGCCTTGTAGACGACGAGGCC
>JAEWJQ010000090.1 GCA_023386515.1 Pseudomonadota bacterium
CCCCCTGCCCCTCCCCTGAAGGGAAGGGGCTGAGTAGCGCCTCAGGCTTCGGTCAGTTCTTCCTCCAGCGCCTTGAGGATCGCGTCGTTGAAGGCGGGAATGTCGTCCGGCTTGCGGCTGGTAATCAGATTGCCGTCGACGACGACCTGATCGTCCTCCACCTCGGCGCCGGCATTTTCCAGATCGGTGCGCACCGAGGGCCAGCTCGTCACGCGGCGACCGTCGACCACGTCCGCCTCGACCAGCAGCCACGGCGCATGGCAGATCGCCGCGACGATCTTGTCGTCCTCCATGAATTCGGTGACGATCTCGACCGCGCGCTCCTGCAACCGCATCTTGTCCGGGTTGCCGACGCCGCCCGGCAGCACCAAAGCGTCGAAATCATCGGTATCGACCTGATCCAGCGTGAGGTCGGGCGTGATCGTCTCGCCCTTCTCGCTGTCGTGGACCATGCCCTGGATCGCGTCGGTCTTGATCGACGCCAGCGTCACCTGCACGCCGGCATCGAGCAGCGCCTGGCGGGGCTTGAACAACTCATCCTGCTCGAAACCGTCGGTGGCGAGCATGAGGACGCGGGCTTGGCTGAGATCGGCCATGTCGGGTTACTCCTGATTGGGACGTCGCGAAGGGGGATCGCCAGGGCCCAACACGCGCCCGCCCCGGCCGTTCCGGAACGAAGCGACGGACGGCGCATTTTCGAAGACAGCCAACCCATTGTTTCAAAACGGAGACACGCGTGGCGACCCGCATCGTCTATTGCGACGATTCCAAGCCCGGCATCACCCGCAGGAAAGTGCGGAACGGCTGGGCCTATTACGACGCCAAGGGCGACCGCATCACCGATCGCGACGAGATCGACCGGCTGAATGCCATCGGCCTGCCCCCCGCCTATCGCGACGCCTGGTTCTGCCCCAAGCCCAACGGCCATATCCAGGCGGTCGGCTGGGACGAGAAGGGCCGCAAACAATATCGCTACCACACGCAGTTTCGCGAGGCGCAGGAGGCGGCGAAATACGAACGCTGCGCCGAATTCGGCCGCGCCCTCCCCGCCCTGCGCATCCAGGTCGAAAAGGATCTGGCGCAGCGCGGCCTGACTCGCGAACGCGCCATCGCCGCGGTCGTCCGGCTGCTCGACGAGACCAACATCCGCGTCGGCAACGAGGCCTATGCGGAGGCGAACAAGAGCTTCGGCGCCACCACCCTACGCAAGCGCCACGGCACGGTGCGCGGCAGCACGCTGCGCCTGCGCTACAAGGGAAAATCGGGCAAGGAGCGCGACTGCGCGGTCACCGACAAGCGGCTCGCCGCCACGGTCAAGAAGATGCAGGACCTCGACGAACAGCATCTCTTCGCCTGGCTCGACGCCGAGGGCGAGGCGCATCCCGTCACCTCGTCCGACGTCAATGCCTATATCAAGGCGGTGACCGGCGGCGACTTCTCCGCCAAGCATTTCCGCACCTGGGGCGCCAGCGTCTGCGCCTTCGACGCGCTCGCCCGCGCCGAGGCGGACCTCAGCCTCAAGGCGCTGCTCGAACCGGTGGTCGCGCGCCTCGGCAACACGCCGGCGATCGCCCGCAAGAGCTACGTCCACCCCGCGCTGATCGCCCTGGTCAAGAAGGGCCAGGGCGCCTTCCGCCGGGCGTTGCGCCTGCCCCGCGCCGCGCGCTATCTCAGCCGCGAGGAGCGCGGGCTGATCGCCTTCCTCGAAGCCGGCGCCCCCGCCGAACTCGCGCCAGCGCTGGCCAAGGCGGCGTAGCGTCTGAATAGCCCCTCCCCTTCAGGGGAAGGGTCGGGGGTGGAGCTTCTCCACGAACGCGCCGCATGTGGGAACGCCCCAGCCCAACCCCTCTCCTGAAGGAGAGGGGCTTGAGACATCAGTACAAAGAGGACCCCATGGCCAATTCCTCCGCCCCCAAGGGCCCCCTCATCGACACCGAGTCGATCCAGCAGCAAACCGGCAGCCTCGTGAGGGAAAGCCAATGGTGGCTGCAGCAGCATTGGCTGCAGATCCTGATCGCTTTCGCCGCCGGCACGGTCATCGTCCTCGCGCTGCACGGCCTGCGCAGGCTGGGTGACCGCTTGTGCCAGCATGACCAGCGGCTGCGCGGTTGGGGCCATGTGCTCGGCCGCACGATCGCGCGGACCAACAACTTCTTCATCGTGATGCTCGCCGCCAAGCTGGTCGCGGGCTATGCCGGCGCGCCGGAGGGGGTCGCCACCACGATCAACTTCCTGTGGACGGTCGCCTCCGTCTTCCAGGCGGCGATCTGGGCGCGCGAGCTGATCCTCGGCGCGATCGAGCACCGCACCAGCGCCGAAAACTATTCGGGCGAGGCGCTGTTGTCGGCGCTCGGCCTGATCCGCCTGCTGATCACCGTCGCGCTGTTCGCGGTCGCGCTGGTCGTCGTGCTCGACAATCTCGGCGTCAACGTCACCGGGCTGGTCGCGGGACTCGGCGTCGGCGGTATCGCCATCGGCCTCGCCGCACAGGGCATTTTCGCCGATCTGTTCGCCGCCTTGGCGATCATCTTCGATCGCCCGTTCCGCCGCGGCGACACGATCAGCTACGGTTCGAGCAGCGGCACGATCGAATCGATCGGCCTCAAATCGACCCGCATCCGCGCCTTCACCGGCGAATTGCGGATCATCTCCAACCGCCAGTTGCTCGACAAGGAAATCCTCAACACCGCGGTGCGCGACCATATCCGGCTGTCGTTCACGATCGGCGTCACCTACGAAACCGCGCCGGAGAAGCTGGAACAGGTACCGGCGATCATGCGCGAGATCGTCGAGGGGGAAGGCGGCAAGGTCGCGCGGTCCGGCTTCGAGACGTTCGGCGCCTCCAGCCTCGACTATGCGTTGCAATTCGACATTCCCGGCAACGATTGGGCGACCGCACATCCGATGCGCGACCGCATCATGGTCGCGATCATCCGCCGTTTCGCCGCCGAAGGCATCGGCATCGCCTATCCGACCCAGACCACCTACACCGCCGCGCCCGACGGAAAGCTGGTGATGCCCTACGTCGAAGGGCAGCGGAGTTGATGGTCAACTCACTGCTAGCCAGTCCTCGCACCGCAGCCCGTCGACGCGGGTGAATTCCCGCAGGTTACCGGTCACCACGATCAGCCCCCGGCTGCGCGCATGGCCGGCGATCAGCACGTCATAGCCGCCGATCGTCCGCCCTTCCGCTTCCAGCGCCGCGCGGATGTCGCCGGCGTGCGCCGCTGCCGCCTCGTCGAACGGCAGCACCGCGAGCCGGTTGGCGAAGCGCTCCACCTCCGCCCGATTTTCGACCGGTCGCGCCGACTTGGCGGCGCCGTGGTACAATTCGGTGAGCACCACGGTCGAGATGCACAGTCCGTCCGCCTCGGCGTTGAATCGCTCCCGGATGCTCTGTGGTCGGTCGCGCAACACCCGGATGCACAGGTTGGTGTCGAGCAGGTAGCGCAGCATCAGAAAGCGTCGCGCTGCTGCGCCTCCGGCTGGTCGCGCTCGCCCAGATCGACCCCGGACGCCGCGAAGAAATCGTCCCAGCTGCGGTCGGCCGGTACGATGATCCGCCGCGTGCCATCGCGCACCACGCTGACCTCACGCACACCGTCCGGGAAGGCGACATCCTTGGGCAGCCGCACCGCCTGCGACCGGTTCGACTGGAATACCGTAGTATTGGTCATCGCCGCCTCCTGCATCCTGAAGAAGCTGGGATATGCCACCGGGATATACAAGAGGCGGCGCGGCGTACAGCCTCAAATTCCCCCTTCGTCCAGGCTGAGCAATGTCGCGTTGCCGCCGGCGCTGGTCGTGTCGACCGACACCGCCCGCTCCGCGCAGAAGCGATAGAGATAGTGCGGGCCGCCCGCCTTCGGCCCCGTACCGGACAGGCCCTCGCCGCCGAACGGCTGGCTGCCGACCACCGCACCGATCATCGAGCGGTTGATGTAGAGGTTGCCGACCGCCGCCTCGCCCTCGGCGACCTCCGCCGCGCGCGCGATGCGGCTGTGCAGCCCCATGGTCAGGCCATAGCCCTTGGCATTGACCCGCGCGATCGTCTCCGAAAGCTTGCCCGCTTCCCAGGTCGCGACGTGCAGGATGGGGCCGAACCATTCGCGATCCAGATCCTCGATCCGGTCGAGCCGGATCAGCGTCGGCGGCACGAACAGGCCGTCTGCCGGCGCGTCCAGCGTCTTGATCACCCGGTCGCCCGCCGCGGCGCGATAGGCCATCAACTTGTCATAGGCGGCGCGGTCGATCACCGGGCCGACGTCGGTGCGCGGATCGCCGGGGTCGCCAAGCCGCAGCGTGTCCATCGCGCCCTTCAGCATCGCGATCACGCCGTCGGCGACGTCCTCCTGCACCAGCAGCAGGCGCAGCGCCGAGCAACGCTGCCCCGCCGAGCGGAAGGATGACGTGACGACGTCCGCCACCACCTGTTCGGGCAGCGCGGTCGAATCGACGATCAGCGCGTTGATCCCGCCGGTCTCCGCGATCAGCGGCACGATCGGCCGCTCGTCGTCGGCCACCAGGGTACGCGCGATCCGCTTCGCAGTGGCGGTCGATCCGGTGAAGGCGACGCCGGCCACCCGCACATCGCCGGTCAGCGCCGCGCCGACCTCCGGCCCGCCGGTCACCAGGATCAGCGCGTCGGTCGGCACGCCCGCCCGCTGCACGAGGGCCACCGCCGCGCGCGCGATCTCGGGCGTCTGCGGCGCCGGCTTGGCGACGACGGGTTTGCCTGCGACCAGCGCCGCCACCGTCTGGCCCAGGAAGATGGCCAACGGAAAATTCCATGGCGCCACCGTCGCCCAGACGCCGCGCCCCTTGATATGCAGCGTGTTGCGTTCCCCGGTCGGCCCGGGCAGCTCCACGGCCCGCAGCCGCGTGCGCGCCTCGCCGGCATAATAACGACAGAAATCCGCCGCCTCGCGCACCTCGCCGATCGCGTCCGGGATCGTCTTGAACGCCTCCTGCACGCAGATCGCCATCAGCTGATCGCGATTCTCCTCGAGCAGGTCGGCGAGCCGCTCCAGGATTTCGGCGCGGCGGTCGACCGGGGTGGTCGACCAGGCCGGGAAGGCCGCGGCGGCGCGGGTAACGGCGGCTTGGACATCAGCAAGCCCCTCCCCTTCAG